>JAEUKL010000265.1 GCA_016793005.1 Rhodospirillaceae bacterium
GCAGTGCCTTCCATTTTTACGTTCTTATTTACCGACATTGCAGGCTCGACCGCGATGACTCAGCAGTTAGGCAACGCCGGTGCGCAAAAGGTCGTGCGTGCGCACAACACAGCCGTGCGCAACGCCATCGCCAAAGTGCAAGGCCGTGAAGTCAAGCATACCGGCGACGGGATCATGGCTGTGTTCTCAAACCCGGCCTCTGCCGTGAACGCGGCCATTCAAGCGCAACGCGACATCGCCGCGCACAATCAGGCCAACCCTTCGCTTCCGCTGGTCGTGCGCATTGGGATCAATTCAGGTGAAGCGGTCGAAGAAGAAAATGATTTCTTCGGCGCCGCCGTGCAGATGACGGCGCGCATCTGTTCGAAAGCCACCGATGGCAACATCTGGGTATCGCAATCGGTCGTCGATGGCTGCAAGGGCCAGCGATTAGGCTTCATTCCACGCGGCAAGTATGAAATGAAAGGCATTCAAGGTGCCAAACCACTCTATGAAGTGGGCTGGACCGAGAAGCATAAAAACGAACTTGCTGATCTCTAACCTGGCTGATCTCTAATCTGGCCGCGCTGTAAAAGCCCTTTTCCCCTGGAGACTGCCGTGCTGCGGCTGATGGAACTGAAACTTCCCCTCGATCACACCGAGGACGATCTGAAAGCCGAGCTTTGCGCGCGACTGAAGGTTCCGGCCAGCGACGTGGTCAACTTCACCATTGCGCGCCGTGGGTATGATGCCCGCAAGACTGACCGGATTTTTCTGATCTACACACTCGATGTCGAGCTAAAAAACCAGGCGGCGGTGTTCAAGCGGTTCCACAAGGACCACAACATCACGCCGACACCCGACACCACCTACAAACTCGTCACCAAAGCGCCGGCAGCGATGAAGCACCGCCCGGTCGTGGTCGGGTTTGGCCCGTGCGGATTGTTCGTTGGTTTTCTGCTGGCCGAGATGGGCTTCAAGCCGATCATCCTGGAGCGCGGCAAAGTGGTGCGCGAGCGCACCGTTGATACCTTCGGCCTGTGGCGTAAGCGCATTCTTAATCCCAATTCGAACGTCCAGTTCGGTGAAGGTGGCGCGGGCACCTTCTCCGACGGCAAGTTGTACAGCGGCATCAAGGACGGCATGAACCGGGTGCGTAAAGTGCTGGTGGAATTTGCCGCTGCCGGTGCCCCAGACGAAATTCTGTTCATCAGCAAGCCGCATATCGGCACCTTCCGCCTTGTCTCCATGATCGAGAACATGCGCGCCAAGATGATCGAGATGGGCGCTGAAATCCGTTTCCAGAACCAGGTCACAGACATTGAGATCACCGAGAAGAACGGGGAACGCCGTGTGCGCGGTGTTGTGCTGGATAACGGTGAGCGCCTTGAAACAGATCATTTGGTGATGGCTGTGGGCCACAGCGCACGCGACACGTTCCAGATGGTGCACGATCTTGGAATCTTCATGGAAGCCAAGCCCTTCTCGATTGGCGTGCGCATCGAGCATCCGCAAGCCATGATCAACGAGCGCCGCTTCGGCAAGCATGCCGGGCACCCGCTGCTGGGCGCGGCTGATTACAAACTCGTGCATCACTGCTCCAATGGCCGCTCGGTCTATAGCTTCTGCATGTGCCCCGGTGGCACGGTGGTGGCCGCAACATCCGAGCCGGGCCGCGTTGTAACCAACGGCATGAGCCAGTACCGCCGCGCGCAACGCAATGCCAACAGCGGTATCGTCGTAGGGATCACCCCCGATGATTATCCGGGCGGCGTACTGGCGGGCATCGACTTCCAGCGGCATTGGGAAGATGTGGCCTTCAAGGTGGGCGGCGAAAACTACAATGCGCCGGGTCAATTAGTCGGCGACTTCCTGGCTGGCCGCGCCTCTACGGCGCTGGGCAGCGTGACGCCTTCGTACAAGCCGGGGCTCACGTTGACCGATTTGTCGCAGTGCTTGCCCGATTATGCCGTCGCCGCCATCCGCGAGGCGATGCCGGTGTTTGGCCGGCAGTTGAAGGGCTACGACATGCCCGACGCGGTGATGACGGCGGTGGAAACGCGCACGTCCGCGCCCATCCGCATCACCCGCGATGAGAGTTTCCAAAGCCTCAACACCAAGGGGCTCTACCCGGCTGGCGAAGGGGCCGGTTACGCGGGCGGAATTCTGTCGGCGGCTGTGGATGGAATCCGCGTCGCCGAAGCGGTCGCACTCAGTATCGCTGCGTAGTTCCCTTGTATGGTGCGGCGCGAAGCCGATACCATACCGGAAAGCAATCGTGCAGCCGTAACGGCCCCGCGCTCAGTCTTTCCGGAGTTTCCATTCATGCAATTTCACCGCCGTGATGTTCTTCTAGGCGCCAGCGCCGCATTGACGTTGCCTGCTTTTGCGCAAGCAGCGCCCTCACCTCGCGACAGTAAAGCGCAATCCCTCATCGACAGCATTGCCGAAATGTTGTTGAGCGAAGGCCCCGAAGGTGCCACCAGCCTTGGCATCGACAACGGCAAGCGCGCGCAGTTGAAACACAAACTCGGCGACCGCTCGCCCGCGGGCCAACAGGCTTTTATGGGCCGCCTGAAAAGTTCTGTCGCCGACCTCAGCAAGATCAATCGCGATGAACTATCCGACACCATGCGCGTCAACGTCGATGTCGTGCAGACCTCGTTTGAATCGGGCTTAGCCGGGTTCGCATTTCCTTATGGTGACGTGGCGGTGGGCGGCTGGCGCAATTCGCCCTACGTGGTGGTGCAGAACGTCGGTGCATTCCTAGACACACCGCGCCTGTTGACCACCGATCACACCATCAAAACCAAAGACGATGCCGATGCGTACCTGGACCGCATGAAGGCCTATGCCGCGCAAATCGAAGGTGAAACCGAACGTTTGAAAGTGGCCGCGACGCACGGCGTGATCGCGCCCGACTTCCTGCTCGATAAATGCTTGAAGCAAATCAAGATCGCCCGCAGCGGCGACCCAGCGGCCTGGGAGTTAGTCACATCATTGACCACACGCACCAAAGACATCAAAGGCAACTTCGGCCCGCAAGCCGTTGAGATTTGCGCCAAGCAGATCATTCCGGCGTTGGATCGCCAAATCGCCGAACTGGAAAAGCACCGCGCCCAAGCCAAGTCCGATGCCGGCGTATGGAAATTCGCGGATGGTGATGCCTACTACGCCTGGGCCTTAAGTGCCGGCACCACCACCAAGATGACACCCGATGACGTGCACGCCATGGGCCTGGAGCAGGTGAAAGAGTTGCACGCGCGCATGGATACGATCCTACGCGATCAGGGCTACAAAGACGGCAGTGTCGGCGCGCGCATGACCGCCATCGGCAACGATCCGCGCTTCAAGTACCCCGACAACGATGAAGGCCGCGCGGAAATCATGACGTTCTTAAACGCGCGCGTGGCCGATATCCGCAATCGGATGCCGCAGGCGTTCAACACCCTTGTCAAAGGCAACGTGGAAGTGAAGCGGCTTCCATTGTCCGAAGAGCCGGGCGCGCCCGGCGCATACGGCGGCCCCGGCTCGATCGACGGCACGATCCCCGGCAAGTTCTGGATCAACCTTCACACCACCAACCTGCACCGCCGCTATAGCCTGCCAGATCTGGCCTATCACGAGTCTATTCCCGGCCACGTCTGGCAAGGCGAATACACGTTCAAGCTGCCCCTCGTCCGCTCGATCTTGCAGTTCAATGCTTATTCCGAAGGCTGGGCGCTGTACGCCGAGCAATTGGCCGACGAGTTGGGCGTATACGATTCAAATCCTGTGGAGCGCCTGGGGTATTTGCAAAGCATCGCCTTCCGCGCGTGCCGCTTGGTTGTCGATACCGGACTTCATGCGAAGCGCTGGACGCGACAACAGGCGATTACGTGGTTTGCCGAAACGAACGGCTCAGGCATCGAAGAAGTCACCAGCGAAGTGGACCGGTATTGCTCATGGCCGGGCCAGGCCTGCGGCTACAAAGTCGGCCACAGCGAAATCAACCGCCTGCGCGAGAAAGCCAAAACAGCGCTTGGTGCGAAGTACGATTTCAAAGCCTTCAACGATGCCGTGGTCTTGGGCGGCAACGTGCCGATGCTGACGTTGGGCCGCGTCATCGACCGGCACATCAAAGAGCGCGCATAACAAACGATGCTCACCACCGCGCGGCTCAAACTTCGCGACTGGCGCGACGAGGACTTGCCGGCATTTGCGGCGCTGAATGCCGACCCGGCGGTCATGGAGTTTTTTCCAAACACCTTGACCGCCGAGGACAGCAACGCGCTGGCCACACGCATTCGCGCCCGCATTGCTGAACACAACTGGGGCTTTTGGGCCGTTGAAGTGATCGGCGGGCCTGCGTTCATCGGCTGTATCGGATTATCGGTGCCGCGGTTCGATGCGCACTTTATGCCGTGCGTTGAAGTGGGCTGGCGTTTGGCCAAAACCGCCTGGGGCCACGGCTACGCCACCGAGGCGGCCCGGGCGGCGATGGATTTCGGCTTCAACACGTTGGGATTAGCCGAGATCGTATCGTTCACCACCACACACAATCAGCGTTCGCGCCATGTGATGGAAAAATTGGGGATGACAACAACGCCCGCGGAT
Source organism: Rhodospirillaceae bacterium (assembly GCA_016793005.1). GTDB lineage: Bacteria > Pseudomonadota > Alphaproteobacteria > Rhodospirillales > Rhodospirillaceae. Next base: position 4,576 of record JAEUKL010000265.1, read on the forward strand.
GACTTTGAACACCCCTTGGTTGGCGGGCCGCTGAGGAAGCACGTGTTGTATCGGCGGCGCGCGCCATCATAGCCGCTAGCTCTTGAAAAAACCTTCAGCGCCTTTTTTGGCACTGTCCTTTTTCAGGATTTCGGTTTCAGCCCGCGCGATTTCAGCCTTCAAATTGGTGATGTACTCTTTCAAGTCGTCCACCGACATCCGGCTTAAGTCTTTCTTCTGCGGCTTCTTCTTTATCGGATCCAAGTCATCCGTATCGAACACCATCACAGCACCTTGTCGTATCGTCATATGAGCCATTAGATTGCGCCAAACATAAGGATCAACACTCATGGCTTCAATTCCCCAAACCATGCGCGCGGTGGAAATCAAAACCCCCGGCGGGCCTGAGGTTCTGGTGGCCACTACACGCCCCACACCTGCACCCAAAACTGGCGAAGTGCTGATCAAAGTTGAAGCCGCAGGCGTGAACCGCCCCGATGTGGTGCAGCGCCTGGGCCAGTACCCCGCCCCGCCCGGATCTTCGGATTTGCCGGGCCTTGAAGTCGCCGGCGCCATTGTTGCCGTCGGTGACGGCGTGAGCGCCCTCAAAGTCGGCGACAAGGTGTGCGCTCTGATCCCCGGCGGCGGTTACGCGGAATACGCCACGGCCGATCAGGGCTCGTGCCTACCCTGGCCCCAAGGCTTCACGGCCATCGAAGCCTGCGCCATCCCCGAAACCTTCTTCACCGTGTGGCACAACGTGTTTCAGCGCGGCGGCTTGAAGCCCGGTGAATCACTTTTGGTGCACGGCGGCTCCAGCGGCATCGGCACCACCGCCATTCAAGTCGCGAAAGCATTGGGGTCGTTCGTCATCGCCACGGCGGGCAGCGACGAAAAATGTGACGCTTGCAAAAAGCTCGGCGCCGACATTGCGATCAATTACCGCACGCAGGATTTCGTCGAGGTCATTCGTGCACTTCCGGCGAAAGGTGTTGATGTAATCCTCGACATGGTTGGCGGAGATTACTTCGCGCGCAATTTGAAGTGCCTAAAAACCGATGGGCGCATGGTGTCCATCGCGTTCTTAAAAGGTGCGAAAACCGAGGCCGACTTAAGCCAGATCATGCTGAAGCGCCTCACCCTCACCGGCTCCACACTGCGGAACCGCGACCTCGGCTTCAAAGCGGCCCTGGCCGCAGAGGTTAAAGCGCACGTTTGGCCGCTTTTGGCCGCGCGCAAGGTTGCCCCCCTGATCCACACCACCTTTGCCCTGGAAGATGCCGCCAAGGCGCACGCACTGATGGAAAGTTCCGGGCATATCGGCAAAATTGTCTTAAAAATATAATTATATCAATGGCTTGACGAATGGTTTGACCCACCATTCGGAAACCCGATATATAAGATCATTCCTGTCATCTGGGCTTGAGCGAGTTCAGACGCGCCGGCGGTTACGGCGCAAACCCCCGCTCTTACCCATCTGACGCGCACACTTACCGAAAGGACTCTGCCATGGCACTGCCCTTGATGCCCAAGGCCACGGCTGTTTGGCTGGTTGAAAACACCGCGCTCAGCTTCGAGCAAATCGCGGATTACACCGGCATGCACGAATTGGAAATTCAAGCCATCGCCGACGGCGAAGTCGCGATCGGCATTGTCGGCGTGAACCCCGTCACCGGCG
>JAEUKL010000270.1 GCA_016793005.1 Rhodospirillaceae bacterium
GCGCCCGACTTCACCATCGTCGCAATCTGCTCCGTCATCTCCTCAAAATCCATCGCCTGCCGCGCCATATGAGCGTTTGTAAAAAACGACTGCTCGCCGTTTTTAGTGCGTAAGGTCACCCAGCCCTCGGGGGCGTCAGCAGGTTTAGGTTTTACGTAAGCGTGCAATGCGGACGCCTGGCCGCCGGTTAAGCGCATGGAGCTGTCCATGCCGAACAAATGAAAGTGCCGGAACCCTAGCGCATAACCCACCAGGATGCTGCGCAAGCCCACAGTGGTTGGTCCCGGGATCACCAACCAATCGCGGCCTTTATAGTCGTTCTCAAGCATCGCAACCGGATACCCTGACCCATCGACGTCTATCCCGGCATGCCAGACATACAAATTGGTGTGCTTTAATGCCTCAAACACGGCGGCATCGCACTGTGACGCCACGGCATAGACGGTGTTCTTTTGCGGCTTCATGATGTAATCCGCAACCCATGGCATCGGATCTAGCAAACACGCGGCCCATGGCTTTAAGCCCTTCGACAGCAGGAAATCGTGCGTTTTATTCACGGCCCAGATTTTTCCGCCCTTCTGCACAAGCCTGCGAATCTTTTTGAGCTGATTTATATCGCCAATACTGGGCCCACCCCCGCAGATGATCAGCATGCCATTTGGCTGCGTATCCTTTAGCGCGACTAAGCTGGGTGTGGAACGCGCCATAGCAGCGTGCACGCGAGCCATGACGTCGAGGTAGTCGATGCGCCCAGCGCCACCGCCCACTTGGCGCGACAACGGCACAAGGGAAGCTGTGAACATGAATGGATTTCCAATTGTTGAGCAGCGCAAAAAAAGTGTGGGCCGGTGCAGGCGAAGCTGCGCGGAGGGGGAAACGCGCAATGCTTCAGGCTGCGATATTTCGCGCACTGCACCGGCCCGCCCACTACGCACGCAACACCACATGATGGCGCGCGACCTTGCATCGCACAGCGTGCGCAGCGGGAATTAGAAGTTAAAATGAGTATGGATAGAGAGGTGCAGTCCTGCCTCTTAAGAAGACAGTCCCTCTAATAATAAACGCCCAACAATACTTTGATCGTGGGCGTTTTATCTATTTGGCATTTTCACCGGCGCTAGCCGTTAAGCAATAAGGTCAAATGTCGTGCACTTGTTGTGCGCTTATCGGCACCACACTGCAAGGGCTGCGTTTTGTTTTCCACCAATCAGAACAAACATGTTCGCGAGCGTGGAAAACGCAGTACACTGATTATTCTGCGGCAGCAAAGTCGTTGTGATCATTTGGGCTTCGCGGCGCGCTATGTGACTCCTCACCCACCAGTGGCAGCCGGATCGTGACTGCGGTGCCCAGTCCCACTGTGCTGACCAGTTTAACGCTTCCGCCGGATTGTTCAGCAAATTCACGAACCAACGACAGCCCCAAACCTGCCCCCTGCCCGCGCTCTTTCGTAGTGAAGAACCGCTCAAACGCTCGCGCTTGAACCTCTGGCGTCATCCCACAGCTCGTATCTGCCACCCGGATGGGCGATCGACTGCATTGATGGGCCTTCTGCCTGAGATGAAGCCGCGTCGCCTGGTACCAGAGACGTTACAATGCTCACTTACAGCCCCCCATATGCCCGACTATGCGCTCGTGCTGGATCATTTTTTCCAGAGCGTTATCATTCGCACCTGTTTGAAGTGCTGTGATGTCGTTGCACACAATTGTCAGCAAATCTGCACGGCCATGAGCTCCCAGAATCAGAGCAAGCGAAATTTCATTTGTCGTTACATGCCCCTCTTTTGGGTGGCGCAGTTGCACCACAACTTTATGGCCACGAACCTCATGAATCAGCCGCGCTTGTTTTCAGAACGTCCTTAATCGTCGCGGCGATATCAACCGGCTTGCCCGGCACCTGGGCCGCCGTTTTGTCATACCGCTGCAAGGAGGCGGCGTTGGCGAACACAACCGGGCGCGCTCATCCTGCGCGTCGATCACCAGCACCGGTGACGAAGCACGATCCAACGCTTGCGCACCTTGGGGACTTTTTTTGATAGCAATATCAACGTCAGAGTTTCACGCATGAGAAACCGCGGCAAGTTTCTCACACCGTAACAACTTCGTCGCAGGCTGGATTACTTCTTGGGGCCGCGCTTTACACCGCGCGCCTTGCGTTCGGCGTACCGGCGGTCGCGCTCTGCTTTCGCGGCGGCTTCAACCGCAACCATGCGATCTGCTTCCTCTCGAGCCAAACGCTCGGCTTCTTCACGAGCCGCAGCTTCAGCGATTTCGCGCTCAATCCGCTCGGCTTCAGCCCGCTTGGCCGCCTCTTCGCGTTCAAGGGCTTTTTGCTTGTCGCGTTCAGCCTGACGCTCCGCCCGGGCTTGAGCCGTGGCCACCCGTTCGGCTTGGCGGGCAGCAAAGTTGGGGTCGTTTGCGCCGAATTTGGCGCGGAATTGCTCGAGCTGGGCTTTTTTAGCAGCAGCGGCGGATTGGGCCCGTTCATTGTGGCCCTGTGGCTTAAAACTCAACGTGATGTCTCCAAACGAGTGCGCAACAACGGCAAAACAGCGGAACGTTTAACATAAGAGCGGCGCTTGAATAGCGATTTGCCGCCACTTTGCAAAGAGGTCCCAAAGCATAGGGCGCATGTCCTTTTGTAAAGTCATGCCGCGCCAGGGCCGAACTGCGATCTAGTGGTGTATTGTAATATTAAAATCAACTATAAATTGTCTGCATGGCCCCGCCAAGTCCAAGCCTGCGCGTGCCGCTATCCCCGTAGCGCGCACAATCGGTCCAAGCCTTTGCGTAGCAACGTTAAATGTTGCTCACCCCGCTTGATCTGGTCAAAGCACACAAAGCTGGTCACGGCGTCGGCGAACCCGCCCAAATCGCGGACGACGCGGTTGTACTTCATGCGTGCGCGGGCGGCGTCATCGCTAATAAAATCATGGTCGCCATACCGGGCGCTGGCGCTGCCGGCCCCACTCCCGCGTGATGCAAGATCTAGCGCCCGCACGGAATTCAGTCCTGCACGGAAATAGAGTTGCCGCAGCCAAAGCCCCTGCTCGTACCGACTGCGACCGACTGAGGCCCGGTCATGGGGGGCGCCCTCACAGCCATTCAGCAAGCCAGACTCCCGCAAGGCGTCAAGTACGCACTCCACGCTAGCGGCTGCACCTTGGTGCAAAACAATCCCGCCGTCGGTTTGAACGCGTGCGCCCAGTTTCAAGCCGCCACGGTGGCGTGCACGTTCACGTGGACCGAGGTCGATTACATGCGTTGAAGCGGCTGCCTTATTGTCATTGGCGATGTTGTCATTCCCGATGCCTGTGTGCGGCGATGAGTCTTTGGATGTGGTCACTGCAAGGTCCTAACGTTAAGGGTAAATCTTAAGTCGCGCATAAGAAACTCAGCGCGCTAACCTGTCGCCGTTGGGCTTTTCATACGGTCCTTCAGTTCGGCTTCGACTTTCCGCACTGCATACATGACGGTGGAGTGATCGCGGTGCCCAAACACACGCCCGATGACTTTCAGGCTGGCCGTGGTCTCGCGCGCAGCCCGCCACATGGCCCGATGACGAGGGGCAACGAACGCGCGGTGCCGCTGATCCCCGATAATTTGCGCGTAGGTAATTCCGGCCTTTTGCGCTTCTTCCCAGGCAATCACCTGGACTGGTCCAAAGCGATCAGGCTTTTCCATCTGTGGCGGCGCTGTCAGCGCCCTTGGCCGCGCCGCCGACAACGGACTGTTTGCAGGTTTTGGAAGCGATGTATCAGCACCTTGATGCCTGCTGTGCTCGCGAATCATCACGGGGTCTCCTGTGAGGGTTTGATGAGGAGTTGCTCGCTCGAGTTTGGATTGATGGGGTGCGAATTGATTTCTGCCGAGGGGACAGAGAAGAAATCATTCGCCGTAACGGCGCCGTTGGTGGCCTGGATGATCGCTCGAAGCGCATCCGTCGCGGGAACCCGGCCACGGCAGTATCGGTTCACAGCGGCCTGACTGAATCCGATCTGTTTGGCAAACGCCGTTTCAGAGATGTGATGAAGGCTTAAATACGTGCGCAGCTGCATCGGACGGCCTCAGACAACCAGAAGAACAAAGCGTGAACAACTTTCGCCTTGATACCACTCCGGCATCCTCAGTCAATGCCATTTTGGCATTATAATTTGACATAAATACCGATTCGGTATAATTCAGCCCCTTATCCACATGTTTCTTGATTCCACATGGACGTCGCACGCCGGTATGAGCACCAACATCTATCCTAATCGCCTGCGTGAACTGCGTTTGGCGCGCGGCTACAGCCAGAAAGAGTTGGCCGAGCGTGTCAGCCCGCGCACAACGCAACCCACCATCGACCGGCTGGAGAAAGGTGAACGCAGCCTGGACACCGGATGGCTTGAAATGCTGGCCGCCGCCCTTGAAGTCACGCCTGCTGATTTACTGCGTGATACGGACCGGTCTGAGAGCACCCTCAGCTATGCGCCCAAGTCGCTGTTGCCTGGCCTGGCCGGCGCAAAAGACCTGCCGATCTTGGGCTACGTGAAGGCTGGCGCCGAAGGGTTCTTCATCGTCAATGGCGAAGTCCAAGGCTACGCCGTACGACCTGACCTGCTGCAAGGCGTGAAAGACGCCTATGCTGTTTACGTCCACGATAAATCAATGTTCCCGGCGTTCGAGCCCGGCCATCTGGCATGGGTCGACCCCTTACGCCCGGTCAGGCCCGGCGATTCCGTCATCGTACAACTCATGGACGGGCAAGCGTTTATCAAACGACTTAAGCGTCGCACTGAACGGGCCGTCATTTGCGAACAATGGAATCCCGTGCTGGAAATCAAGTACGACACGAAGAAAATCCGCGCGATTCATCTGGTCGTCGGCAGCATGCGCGTTGCGAATTAAGCCTCGCTCCCGCCTGCCGAACCGTCTCCCTATTCTCCCCATCATCCTTGCTACTCCATTGCGTGCCCGTTGATCGGGTCCCCGCTGCGCACACATAACGACCATGTTCGTGAATGATGCGCACGACGGCAGCATGGAGGCAGAATGTCCGTTGATCAGGTACCCAGCGCCGCACAACCAGTACCGGCGAGTCTGGATGAACAGGCAGCCCTGGAGATGCAATATGACGGACCGATCCCCGCAAGCGCTTTGGCCGACTTACGGGCATGCCGGCCTAGTCACATTGCGTATGGCCTTCTGAGCGATACAGCCTTGTTGCAGTGGCGTGAACTCACTTTCAAAAGCCTGAAGCAAATGCAGTACCGTTTAAGTATGGCGCGACGCGGAACAAACCGTGCATACACATTGTGGTGTTTCCGCCAGTGTTTGACGATCAGGCATGCCAATGGGCTATTCGTAACCGACGCCGGCACAAGGGCACCTACCCGCGCCCAGCCATAGATTGGATATTCATGAAAGCAACATGACGAAATGATTTCATTGGCCGCCCCTCCGCCTATCTCGTCATCGCTTTTCATCATGATGACCATTAAACTGTCGCCTGTTTAGGCCAGATGCGCTGGCATTCCATAGCGAAAGCCTTTCAGAAGAACACACAAAAATGCGCAGCGTAACCTTGGCCGAGATTCAATCGGGGGCCTGCAACAAAACATTAGTGGCTTTTACCCTGGTCGGCGTCCTCGCCCTTCTATTCAGCCTGGGCCGTAGCCTCACGTTCGGCTGGGACTGGGTCATGAACGTCCACATCGGCATGTTTATGGGCCTTCTGGGCGTGACGTTGGCGCGCCACCACCTTGGGCTGGCCTTGCGCGCCGGCTTTTTATCCGGGCTGCTCTTCGCAATTGGGCTGGTCTCAATCGTCCGATATGGCGTCGGTTCAGGTGCACTCATCTTCTTTGTCGCGGGCTGTATTTTTGCAGGCTGCTTCTTTCCCTTGCGCGTCACCTTCTCGGTGATGGGCTTAGGGTGCGTTTGCATCCTGTTGATATTCACAGCGCGGAAAATGGGATGGATCCCCGAATCCTATAACCCGCGCATCTATATGCAGGACACCTTCACGTGGCTGCAGGCCTGCGTGGCCCTGATCGTCAGCGCATCGGGGCCTATTTTTGCACTGACGGCCGTAAGCCGCGCACTTGACGCCGAACGGCAACGGGCCGATGAGGCGGCCAACGCGCGCTCACAGTTCTTGGCGCGGATGAGCCACGAGTTGCGCGCGCCCATGACGACCGTAATCGGAATGGCTGAGCTGCTGGAGGGTACCCGGCTTGCGCCAAACCAGTCGACAATGACGACCCGCCTCCTGCGCGCGGCTCGTGGTCTTCTGGGCCTTCTTAACGATGTGCTGGATTTTTCGAAAGTCGATGCCGGGCGCCTCGTCATCGAATCTGTCCCGTTCCGTATGTCCAATCTCATCGCCGAAACCTGCGACATGTTTGCCGCCGCTGCGACCGCGCGTGGGCTGCGCATCACCACGCACCTGCCCGGTAAGTTCAGCGATGCAGTATTGGGGGATCGCTTCCGGCTTGGTCAGGTCCTCTCCAATCTCCTTGGCAATGCCTTGAAGTTTACCGAGCGGGGCACCGTCACCATTACTGTAAGCCAAGCGCCCGCCGATAACGCAATGGTCAGCACGACATTCGCGATCACCGACACCGGCATCGGTATCGCGCCAGAGCAACTGGCTCAACTCTTTCAGCCGTTCGTCCAGGCTGACAGTTCCACGACGCGCAAGTATGGAGGCTCGGGCCTGGGATTGGTGATCAGCCAAAGCCTTGTGCAGGCCATGGGGGGCAAAATCTCGGTGACATCCACACCGGGGCAAGGTTCAACATTCAGTTTCACACTTTTATTTTCCCCCGCAGTTGTGGACGACGTCTCTGCATTGCCAGCGCCGCAACCTGGAACGGCGGCGGCCTCCGGCCCTACGATTGCACCAAATCGTACGGCGCCACTGCTGTCTCTGCCGGCAGGTTTACGCGTTCTGCTGGCCGATGACGACCCGATGGTACATACGCTTATTGACGCCGTTCTGGACGACGGACCGGCCGATGCCAAACCGCAGATTCTCGGAGTTCAAAATGGGGCGGAAGCTGTTGACGCTACGCGCACCCACGTTTTTGATCTGATCCTCATCGACATGCACATGCCTGTGATGAACGGCATTACCGCCACGCGCCAAATCCGCAGCCATGATAGTACGCGCAACGTACCCATTATCGCGCTGACCGCAGACATTATTAGCGATGGCAAGCAAGCCGTTCTCACGGCCGGTGCAAATGCCGTTGTCTCTAAGCCAATCGTCTGGGCCCAGTTACAGGCTGAAATCAATACCGTGCTAAGTCAGCGTCCCGCTTAGTTGGTATGCAACCAGGTGAAAATGCTTGGTTTTAGTTACTAAGAACGACAGTTTTCGACGTTT
>JAEUKL010000329.1 GCA_016793005.1 Rhodospirillaceae bacterium
GGATGAGGGGGAGATCATGAGAGCCGTAAAACTGATCGCCGTTTTGTCGATGGCCGCAAGCTTGTGGGCCACCGCCGCCGTCGCCGCCGCCGATACACCACAAGTACAGAAGGATATTGAAACGGTCATTCACGACATGGCAGGCCGCTGGGCCAAAAATACGTGGTCGACGATTGCCAAAGATTTGTGGGATCCGAAAGAGCCGACACCGATGTACTTGGCGGAAGAAGAAGCCGGATGGCTGGTCGGCTGGGACGCGTTGAACCAGTACTTCAACCCCAAGCGTGCCGGCGAAGGCTTCATGCAGGCCGCTGAGTACAACGCCTCGAACATTCAAGTGCACACGATCTCCGATGACTTGGCTGTGGCGACGTGGAACATCTACTGGCAGATGAAAATGCGCCCTGCTCCGGCCATTGCAGAAAGACTGCGGGCCACCGGCATTTTCCGCAAAACCAGCGAGGGTTGGAAATTCATCCACTACGCCGAAGCCCCGAAATCGCCCTCGGCTTACATCACGGACCTCTACAACGCTCAGGTGTCACCGGAATTCCGCGAGCGTGTGAAAGGCATGGGCGGCGGACGGCCGGTTAACTAACCGGTTCACGGCAACCATTTCACGAATGTATGTGCATTAAACCCTAGATCGCACACCGGAAGTCTGGATAAACTTCTGGTCTGCGATCGGGGGAGCGCATGCGCGACGAAGACGACGACAAACCAAAGAAGAAAAAAGCTGCGCCGGTCAAACGCCGCTCGGCGTTGAAGACGGTAGGCCTTAGCGTGGCCGGTGTTGTGGGATTAGGCGTCGCTGGCGTTGGGGCCCGCGCCTACCAAGTCGGCGTATTCAAAAATGCGACCGATGGCCCAGGGTTCGATCCATGGCGCGCCTGGGAAGAGCAGGTCCGCGAGACATCACCAGGTGCAGACGCCAAGAAACCGCTGACAGGCAAGGCGCAAGGCCTGGTCGCCGCCGCCGTGTTGGCGGCCAGCGCACACAACTCGCAGCCTTGGCGCTTTGCCGCCCGCGGTAATTTGCTGGACGTGATCGCCGATGAACGCCGGAACTTAGGGTCGATTGATCCGCAGTACCGCGAACTCAACATCAGTGTGGGTTGCGCCATTGAAAACATCGTGCTGGGTGCGTCTGGTGTCGGCATCACGCCGCTCTTGAACATTTTCCCCGACGGGCCGTTGGGCAACGTCTTCGCACGCTTCACCATTTTTGATGGTGTTGCGGCTACGTCAAAGGAAGCCAAGGCTTTGCACAAGCGCAGTACTAATCGCGGCGCTTACATCCGCGGCAAAGCACTCGATTTCAAAATCCTCGACGCACTCAGCGCGCTCAATACATCGGGCTTTACAAAACTGATCTGGTTGACCGCAGACAGTGACGCCGGCAAGCGCTTCGCCGCTGGCACCGTGAAAGCCACAGCCGATTTTATTGCCGACAAGAACATGGTGGTGGACTCGCATAACTGGTTCCGCTTCTCAGCCGGCGATCACCGCGACGGCCTGACGCTTCCCACCACCGGTATTTCGCCCATGGAAGCGCGCATTGCACTGATGCTGCCCAAGGGCTTTACCGGCGACCCACATAAAGCCTGGCTCGCCATGACGCGCGATGTCCACGTGGCAACAGCCCCGCACTTTGGCCTGATTACCATCCCTGCGCTGAACGATCGCGCGGCCCTGGTGGAAGTGGGCCGGCTCTGGCAGCGGCTGCAAGTACAGACCGCCGTGATGGGGTTAGCCGCGCAACCGCTGAACCAGATGATGGAGATGGTCGACCGCGACCGGACGTTCCAGCGCGCCTCTGAGGCTGAGATAACGCTGAACAACCTTGCCACCTTAAGCGGCAATGTCGTCGCCTTCGCGTTTCGCATCGGCTATAGCCGAGCGCTGACAGCTTTAAGCCCGCGCCGTAATGTCGAGGACGTCCTCAGCAAAGCCTAAGCGCCGCGCCCTTAGCCGCCGCCACTCTTGTTATCGACCAAAGCGCGGGCACGGGCCTTAAACTGTATACGGGTTACACGCTCGCGGTTTCATGGCCCTGCCCCCTCGCCTATCATCCCGCATTATTTTAAGTGGGGAGGCTTTTCGCATGACTGATACATCCATTACGCGCCGCGGCGTGATCGCGGCGACCGCCGCAGCCGCGGCCATCAGCGCCACGGGCACAGCGGCTTTCGCCGCCGACGCACAGACCGTATTCATCACCGGCTCGAACCGCGGTATCGGCCTGGAATTCGTAAAGCAATATGCCGGCAAAGGCTGGAATGTGATTGCAACCACACGCAGCCCCGATAAAGCCGACGAACTGAAGAAAGTCGCCGCCGCCCATAAGAACGTCGTCATCGAGCAGTTGGATGTGGCAAACAATGCCTCGGTCGATGCGCTGGCAGCGAAGTACAAAGGCAAGCCGATTGATTTGCTGATCAACAACGCGGGCATCACCGGCGATTTCATGAACCCGAAGCCGCAAACGTTCGGGACACTCGATCACAACGATGTCGACAACTTCATGCACACCAACGCGCTGGGTCCGTTAAAAGTCACAGAAGCGTTTTATGAAAACGTGAAGTTGGGTAAAGGCAAAAAGATCGTGGCCGTGACCTCGCTGGCCGGGTCCTTCGGCGCCAAGTTCGGCGGCGGCATCCCCGGCGGCTACTGGTACAAAATCAGCAAGGCCGCACTGAATGCCGCGATGGTGAACGTGTCGATGGATGCAGCCAAAGACGGCATTATCGTCACGCTGCTGTCGCCGGGCACCGTGCGCGTGGAAAAAATCGGCAACGCCAAAATGCCGGGCCTGATTGAGCCGGTCGAAAGCATTGGCGGCATGATTAAAGTTATAGATGGTTTGCAACCATCTGATGCAGGCCAGATCATCCGTTACAATGGTGAGCGTCAACCTTACTAAAAAGAACCGCCAAGACATATAAAAGCCTAAAGCAGCGCCCCATCGGTTTGTGATAACTTTTATCTCACATCATCGGGCGTTTTTTGCCCCTAGCTCTAGGGAGGGCCTAATATGAACGACGCGACACGCCGTACCGTTTTGCAAGGTGCAACAGGGATTGCTGTGGCAGGGTCACAAACCGCACAGGCTGCGACAAATCCGGGCACAATTTTGATTACCGGCTCCAGCCGCGGCATCGGCCTGGAGTTTGTAAAAAAATACGCCGAGGACGGCTGGACCGTTATTGCCACGGCGCGCGATCCAGCGAAGTCAGAGCAACTGCAAGCGCTCGCGAAAAAGCACAAGAACATCCGCCTCGAAACGCTGGATGTGTCTGACGTAAAAGCCATCGACGCTCTGGCCGCGAAGCTGAAAGACACACCAATCGATGTGCTGCTAAATAATGCGGGCATTTCTGGTGGCGCCGACAAACAAAAAGTTGGCAGCATCGACTACAGCGTGTTCGATGACGTCATGCACACCAACGTGCGCGGCCCCATCAAAATGGCTGAAGCCTTCACACCGCACGTGGCCGCCAGCAAGCAGAAAAAAATCGTCAGCATCAGTTCCACCGAAGGATCACTGACTCTCATTTCGCCGCGCCCCGACGTGAACAGCATTTTCTACCGGGCCAGCAAGTCAGCCTTGAACATGTCGATGCTCAACATGGCCAAGGCACTCAAGGATAAAAACATCATCGTCACCATGCAGTCGCCAGGCTTCGTGCAAACCGATTTCGTGGGCGGCTTGCGCCTACCCATCATGATCACCGCCGAACAAAGTGTGGCCATGACCATGCCGATCATCGCCAAGCTGACCATGGACGACACGGGCAAATACTTCCGCCACACCGGCGACATTGCACCTTGGTAAAATTAAAGGGGCACAACATGACCAACGATCTGAATCGCCGCGACGTTTTGGGTGCCGCCGCCGGAACCACC
>JAEUKL010000331.1 GCA_016793005.1 Rhodospirillaceae bacterium
CTGGCCTCGAACAAGACCGATGGCCATGAGTTGTTCGCCAACGAAGCCGCACACACCAAAGCCGACATCTATATTCAGTGCCTCTGCACCAGTCCGTTCATCACAGCTGATACCATCAGCCGCGCTTTGAAAGCGCTGAAAGACAAGCCTGGTGCTGACTCGCTAGTGGCAGTGCAGAAGACGAAGCAGTACCTCTGGGCCAATGGTAAGCCCGTGTACGGCGAGGGGCGTATTCCGAACTCAGTGGACTTGCCCGAAACCATCATTGAGTCGATGGGCTTGTACATCGTCAAGCGCAAGCCCGGCGAGAAAGCACCCAAGCGCCGCTTCGGCAAGAAGCCGGTATTGTTTCAAATCACAGACGAAGAAGCCGTGGACGTGAACTGGCCGGAAGACTTAGCCTTGGCCGAGCGTATCTGTGCGGGCTATCGCGCCGTGCATAACGCGGCCCTGGATGCCATTCGTCCGCATCTGTGCTCGTCGTTGTTGGCCGACATCTGCAAGGAACGCAAAATCAAGGCGCTGTTGCCGCCGGGCTTCACGCGCGTCTCCGGCCGTTCGGTGCTGGGGATTGCGAAAACGCTGGAACTGCGTGCGCTGAAAAAGGGCGATGACTGGCAGGGGATTTACACGGCCCTGGGCAGCTACAACTTCGTGCGTCCGGGCGATGTGATTACCGTGCAAAATCACGTGAAGGATAAAGCCTACTTCGGCGACCTGAATGCCAACATTGCGGTTCGTTCGGGTGCTGTGGGTGCTGTGGTCGACAGTTACACCCGCGATTCAGTGGAACTGAATGGTCTGGAGTTCTCGGTCTTCGCCAAAGGCATCTCGTGCAACGACATCAAGTATGAAGGCACGGTGCATGCCATGAACAAACCGATCAAAATCGGCGATGTGGTGATTAACAATGGCGACTACATCTACGCCGATGACGACGGTGTGCTGGCGATCCCCAAGAAGCTATGGCCCGAGATTCGCGACGAAGCGCTGGCGACCCTGAAGAAGGAATTCGATATCCGCTACGCCATTATGCGCGGCGAGGATGTCGCCAAGGTGCTGGGCAAGCACGGGGCGTTTTAGAGAAGCCGCTGCCGTAGCTTAGCGCTAGGGCAGCGGCCTAATTAACTTGCGACAGATGTCCTTATTGCATTGCGGTCACTACTTACTCAAACCGCAAATTTGCGTCATGTTGATATAGGCTTGTAGGTTCTGGTTATAAATGACTTGTCCGACAATCCCGCGATATGTGTCCAGGGATGATTGTGTGCTGAACAAGAAATTGACATGAAACTGTGAAGCGCTTGGCTGAAAACCTGTCTGCTGCTCAATATAGCTCATAGGGAACAGGTACGTGGTGTTGGCTTTCGCAGTAAATTTGAATGTTGTCGTAGTCGCTAAGGCGCCGGTTTCTGAGTCGCTAATAAATGCATAGTAAGCGACATCAAGGGGCGAATAATTATGAAAGACTATTGATGCCGGGTATCCAGGGATTCTTGACGTGTGGACGTTTGTGAGGACGCGATTGAGGTCAGAGATCGTTGTGCCGCCGCACAAAGTCATATTCTCAAAAAATGCGCTATTTGAATTGTAAATTACATGTTGGTAAGTGAGCGAATCATCTAGAACATTCAGCGCGTACAAAGCTATGCCGGTATTACCTCCAATGCTGCTTGGTACGTTCGCGCGCGACAAGATGTCGCCGATTGAGTATTGAGGTGATGCCCCCTTCGGAATCTTAATAAACGCCGTTCCGAGCGTGCTTGCAGATGGATAGCCCACGACAGAGACTGGCAGCGTAACATCGAACAGTTCGATGTTATAAATGCGAATATAGCTCGTATTCCCACCGTCCGGTCCTCCGCCCATGTAGAGCGGCGCGATGACGTTATAGATCTGACCGCTCACTGCGGTTGGCTTCTCAGATTGTTTGTTTTTTGCGAGTGATTGCTCTGCGACAATCGGTTGAACGGATTGCATGCCGGGGGGATCTTGAGAAACGATGTACCGATCAGGCAGATAAGGGAACTTGCCGGTTTCTATTTTTTCACCAGCCTCTTCAGCAAAAGCTTTGGCGCGCTTGTCTACCGCTGTCTCTGTATGAAGAGGTTGCGCTTCTTGGATTGCTTGTGCCAAAGCGTTTTGCGTAAGGGCCAAGCACGAAATTGTGCTCAGTTGAAATGCCCATTTGCGCACGCTCGATTTGAAGATGTGATGTAACATTAGATCCCCTTTTCATGTGTTTATTTTATTTTTTCCCCTAAAGGTGGTATCGCGTACTATGTTGACGATTTCAAATTAAATACAATTAAAGGGTGTTTTATCTATTCATTGCGACTACTTGGCCCTACCCTAAGTGGGTAAGAGCTTTAGCGGTAACCTTTTTTCCAATTTTGTGCATTGCAACAACCGGGGTATAATGGACCTGTCGGAAACTGTGGGATGCGCCTGTAATGCTGTACCAGATGCACGAGTTTGCCCGCCTGGCCATGATGCCGTGGCGTGGGGCCGCGGAAGCAATGCGGAGCATTGTTGGCTCGCCGTTTAATCCGTGGGCCGGAACGCCGTTCGGCCAGCAGATTTTGGCGGCGACGGAAGTGTTCGAGCGCATTACGCGCAAATACGGCAAACCCGAATGGATGCTGCCGCACACCATCATCGACGGTGCGGAAGTGCCGGTGAAGGTGGAGACGGTGGTTCATCGCACCTATTGCAACCTTTTGCATTTTCAGCGCGACACTACACGCAATGACCCGAAGCTGCTGATTGTCGCCCCTGTGTCGGGCCACTTCGCCACGTTGCTGCGCGGCACGGTCGAAGCGATGTTGCCCGATCATGATGTCTACATCACCGACTGGATCGACTGCCGTTTGATCCCTGTCCAGTCCGACCGCTTCAATCTCAATGACTACATCGATTACGTTATCGACTTCCTGCATTATCTCGGCCCCAACACGCACGTGATGGCTGTGTGCCAACCCACAGTGCCGGTGCTGGCGGCGGTGTCGGTCATGTCGAGTTGGGGCGATCTGTGCGTGCCGCCGTCACTCACCATGATGGGCGGGCCGGTCGATACGCGCCAGAACCCCACGGCCGTGAACAAACTGGCTGAAGATAATTCGTACGAATGGTTCGAGCAGAATGTGATCACCACCGTGCCGCCGCCGTATCCGGGGGCAGGGCGCAAGGTATATCCGGGCTTTATTCAACTCACCAATTTCATCGCCATGAACTTCGACAAGCACATGCAGTCGTTTCATGAGTTGTTCGACCATCTTGTTCAGGGCGACGAAGAAGAAGCCGACAAGCGCCGCGACTTCTACGACGAATACTTAGCGGTGATGGATTTGCCGGCCGAGTTCTACTTGCAAACCATCAAGACCGTATTCCAAGAGCATGCTCTGCCGAAAGGCGAGATGATCCACCGCTGGCATCCGGTAAAGGTCTCGGCCATTACGCGCACCGCGTTGTTGGCCATTGAAGGCGAGCTGGATGACATCTCAGGTGTTGGCCAGACGAAAGCGGCCTTGGATTTGGCAACCAATGTGCCGGACGATATGAAGCACTACCACTTGCAAAAAGGCGTGGGGCACTACGGCATCTTCAACGGTGGCCGTTGGCGTCGCGATATCGCGCCTGTGGTGAAGACCTTCATCCGCCAGCACGATCATTCAAACCGCAAACTTGCGCTCGCGTCTTAGACTGTTAGAGGTCAGGCAAGGGCCATTTGCAGGGCCGCCACCTGCGCGGGCGTCATGGCCGCGATCTGCGTCGATGTGAAAGCATCGATCTGCACGGGTGCGAGCGATTCAATCTGGAACGGGGTCAGCTGGCCCACTTGCGTCGTCGTCAGGCCGCCGATTTGCGTGGTCGACAGACCGTTCAACTGGCTTTCCGTCAGCTGGTTCATTTCGCCCGATGTCAAGTTGTTGAACTGCGTAATCGTCAGCGCGCCGATCTGATCAGCACTGAGGGCGCTGAACTGTGTCGAGGTCAGCGCCTGAATTTCTTCAGTCGTCAAGTTCGCGATCTGGCTGGTCGACAGGCTGCCGATCTGTGTGGCTGTCAGCGCGCCCAACTGATCAAGCGTCAGGTAGCGCAACTGCATGCGGCTTAAGGCGCCGAGTTGCGTGCTTGAGAGGTTTTTGATGTGCGTCGGCGTCAGCGCTGCAATCTGCGTGGTCGACAGATAGCCAATCTCGGTGGCGGTCAACGCGCCCAGCTGCGTATTGGTCAATGCGGCCATCTGGGCGGTGGTGAGGCCCTGGATGCCTTGCTGCGATAATGACGCGATTTGCGTGGCCGACAGCGCCCCGAACTGAGCCGGGCTTAATGAGCTGATCAAAGTCTCGCTTAAGCCGCCGATACCGTTGGCCGACAGGGCGGTGATCTGGGTCGAGGTCAGCCCGCTGATCTGCGTGGCGTTCAACGCGGCCACGCCGGCTGTGGTGAAGCCGTTCAACTGTGTGGGCGTTAGTGCTGCAAGCTCAGTCGAAGTTAGGCCCTGGATCCCATCCGATGACAGCGAGCTAATTTGTGCCGGGGTGAGGGCCGAGAACTGAGTCGTCGTCAGCGATGAGACTTGCGATGAACTTAAGCCGCTGATGCCGGTGCCCGAGAGCGCTGCGATCTGCGTGCCTTTCAAGATCTGCAACTGCTCGCTCGACAGGAAACGCACGCTGGTGGCTGTTAAGCCCGCCAACTGTGCCGAGGTAAGTTGCAGCATATCTGTCGTTGATAGGCCGCCTAACGCTAGAACCGAAAGCGCCCCCATTTGCGTTGCAGTCAACGCCGACAACTGCGACGAGGTGAGGCCGTCAATCTGCGAGCCCGTCAAGTAGCCGATGGTTGACGTGCTCACGGCGGCAATTTGGGTCGGCGTCAAGGCGGCCAACTGCGCGGGCGTCAGGGCGGCCATATGGGTGTCGGTCAAACCACTCATACCCATCGCTGACAGGGCGGCGATTTGGGTCGGCTTTAGCACATTCAGTTGCGCCGTGCTGAGGGCCGCGACGGCGGTCGACGACAGGCCATTCAACTGCGCTGATGTCATGGCCGTGAGTTCAGTATTCGTCAGGCCCGTAATGGCGGTGGAAGTGAGGCCCCACATCTGACCAGCCGTGAGTGCTGAGAACTGTTGCGTCGTCAGGCCTGCCAACTGGGTCGGCGTTAAGCCCGCCAGTGCAGTCACGGCCAAGGCAGCGATCTGCGTG
>JAEUKL010000340.1 GCA_016793005.1 Rhodospirillaceae bacterium
CGATGAGGCTGATGCCGACGGGAACGGCACCTTGACCAAAACAGAACTGGAAGACTTCGTGACATCCAAGGGCGGAACCGCAACTCAAGCTGATGCCGCCTATACGGCGCTGGATACAAACGGCACCGGCAGCGTGACCAAGGAGCAACTGGTTGCGGCTACTGAAAGCTTAAAAGCTTTGAATAAGCCCGAAGCGCCGCCGTCTGAACCGCCATCAGAAACGTCGCGTGCCCGGGCCGACCTAGCGCCGTGGCTGCAATTTGTTGATGCACTGGCGACGGCCACCAAGTCCACGTCCAGCGTGGCTGTGGCCGCTTAAGCAAACTGTTTCACACGCAACCAGGCATTCCCTCTCGGAGCCCCTTCTGGTTGCCGTGTCACTCACCCAGGCGGTGGCATGATCCCCCGATCAACCGCCGCCTGGGCTTTTTCGTCTTTATTTTCTTTTTCTTCCTTATTTTAGAGTGCGGCCGAAGAATTCCATCACGCGCTCCTGCTGGTTTTGGCGCACCTTGGGATCGCTGATCATGTGTGTGCCCAGCATGGGCATGAACTCATACGGTTTGCCCGCCATGAACAGCGCGTCGATGATTTGCAGCGTATGCTGCGCATACACGTTGTCGTCCGTCAGGCCGTGGATCAGCAGCAGTGGGCGTTGTAACTCGGGCACGTATGTCGTCACGTTGCTGACGCGGTAGGCCTCGGGTGCTTCGGACGGGATGCCCAGGTAGCGCTCGGTGTAGTGGGTATCGTAGTTCTCCCACGTTGCGACGGGTGCGCCCGCAACTCCAGCTTTGAAAATATCAGGGCGTCGCATGGTGGCGATGGCTGTGAAGTAGCCGCCGAAAGACCAGCCGGTTACGCCCACCCGCCCCAGATCCATTTCGGGGTATTTTGCGCCTAGCGCCTTCAGACCCGTGATCTGGTCCTGCAACGCAATGTCGATGAAATTGCCGCGAATGATCCGCTCCCAGTCGCGGCCATAACCGGGTGTGCCGCGCCCGTCGATGCGCACCACGATATAGCCCTGGTCGGCCATCCATTGGTCGAGGAAATAGCTGCGTAGGGTGGGGGCGACACGTTTGGCCGTGGGGCCGGCGTAGACATACAGAATGACCGGGTATTTTTGGCCAGCGCTAAAATTGCGCGGGCGGATAATAGCAGCATCAAACGATAGCGCTCCAGCGGTGCGGGTCCATTCCACCTGGGGCAGGGATGGCGGCGTTTCGGTCGCAGACGGCAAGGCTGCTACAACTTTGCCGTCGCGGACGACTTCAGCCCCGATCTTGCCGTTGCGCAAATGGTACGTGTGGACGAAGGATTTATAATCTTCGCCGAACACCGCGCTGTGATTTCCGGGGGCGTCCGTAATTGCTTTGCCGCGGCCACCTTTCAGCGGAAACTCCCAGATGTGGGCCTCACGCGCATCGGCAGCACCTTGCACATAAACTTTGCCCGCAGTTTCATCCGCGCCAATCAAGCGCTTGTAACTGAAGTCGCGCGGCGTGATGAAGCGCACGGGCGTGCCATCGGCTTTGCGCAATTCCACCTGCCAGGCGCCTTTGCGCTCTGTGGTCCACAGGAAATGCGTCCCGTCTTTAAGCCACAGGGGCGGGTGGGCATCGTCCAGGTTCAGCCAGGCCGCGTCGGTTTCCGTCAACAGCGTGCGCGTGGTTCCTGTGTCAGCGTTGACGGCTAGTAAAACTTGTTTTTGCTGCGCACGGTTCTGCACCAGGATCGTCAGTGGTGCTGCGCCATTCTTCCAGTTCACGCGCGTAAGATAGGGGAACGCCTCTCGATCCCAATTAATCCAAGTCGTCGGGCCGCCGTCGCGCGCGATAACGCCCAGACGCACTTTTGTGTTGGCAGTGCCCGCGCGCGGATAAAAGAACTTTTGTGGCGCCGCTTCGGGGTGCAGCGGGTCGGCGATGTAGCGCACCTCAACGCCTGCTTCATCGTTTTCCTGATAAACAAGGCGGGTGCTGTCGGGCGACCACCAATAGCCCTCGCGGCGGCCCATTTCTTCCTGGGCCACGAACTCGGCGACACCGTGATGCAGTGTTTCGGTTGCGCCCGTTGTGACTTGCTTCACTGTCAGCGACTGTAAATCAATCACGTGCAGTTCATTCTTTGCGACGGCGGCAAGATGTTTGCCATCAGGTGACAGGCGCGGATCAATCCAACCCTGGCCGGGCAGTTCCACAGCCTTGAGATCTGAAAGTCCCAGCATGTAGAGCTTGCCCGACAACGATACGATCAGGCGGGTGCCGTCTTTCGACAGTTCGAACTTGGTGAAGCCACGCACACTCACGCGTGCGCGTTCGCGGCGGGCTTTCTCTTCCGGCGACAATTGTTCTTCTGCACTGCCCAGAACCTGCGCCGGTGTGATCAGTTCGCGCTCCTGGCTGGTCGCAATGTCGAACGCATACAAGCGCAGCACTGGGTCGCGCGCGCCGCCGCGCAGGAAGATCACGGTTTTTCCGTCGGGCGTGAATTTCGGCGACACCGGGCCGCCCAGTGTGTAATCGCGCGTTTCGGCGAGGTCACGAAAGAACGCGGTGGATGCGGTTTGGGCTGCTGCTTCCCCGAGCGAAAGGGCGCAAGCGGCGGCAAGAGCGATAACGCGCAGATATTTCATTTTAAGCGACCTTGATGACAATTTTGCCGATCTTCTCGCCGCTTTCCATGTAGCGCACGGCATCCGGCACTTCGTCGAACGTGAAGACGCGGTCGATGATGGGCTTGATGTTGTTGGCGTGCGCGGCCTGGAACGCGCTTTCCAGCATGCGTCGGCTGCCGACAATCACGCCTTTGATCGTGAGGCCCTTCATGATCATGCCGCGTGGAAATTCTTTTAAGCCCACAACGTCCTGCTGCGGGCCCGTCCGTTGAACAGGGTTGGAGCCGATCAGCATCACGCGGGCGTTGGACGCGCATGCTTGAAGGCAGCGCTCCATCTCGCCGATACCGACAGTGTTCAGCACCACATCGGCGCCGCGGCCGCTGGTTTTTTCCACCACAGCTTTGTGCCAGTCGGGCGTGGTGCGGTAGTTGATCACATCATCAGCGCCCAACGCGCGCATGTGGGCCAGTTTTTCATCGCTGGATGACGTGACAATCACGCGCGCCCCCAGCATTTTCGCCCACTGAAACCCGAAAATCGAAACGCCGCCAGTGCCGAGTGTCACAACCGTTTCGCCGGGCCGTACTTGGGCATCTTCAACCACAGCGTGCCACGCGGTGAGGCCAGCGTTGGGGAAAGTGCTGGCTTGCTCATAGCTGAAGCTGTCTGGGATTTTCACAACCCCTTGCGCCGGGACGGTGATGTATTCGGTCAGGAATCCATCGGTGTTCACCGAGAAGTCCATCTTCGACATGGTCTCGTCGTCCCAGTCGCCATCGGTCCACAGGGGGAAGTGTGTGACGACTACGCGGTCGCCGGGTTTAACGCGCGTCACACCTGCGCCCAGGCTCACAACCTCGCAGGCGTTGTCATCTAACGGCACGCGCTGCGGCGTATCGCCGGGGCCGCCGAAAATGCGTACGCGGCGCATGAGGCTGAGATCGCGGGCGTTCAAGCCCGTGGCGTGCACTTTCAGCAGCACCTCGCCGGAGCCGGGTTTGGGCATGGCCCGTTCGATAATGCGCAGGTTGATGCCGTTGCGGGCATCGCCCACCTCGTAGGTGCGGTTCTTTTTGCCGGCAGCCAAAGTGGGCGTTGCTACCAGTGCGGCCAGCGTGGACTGGAGTGTTGTGCGTCGTGAAAGGTTCATTTGCCCGCGGCTATTTATTGGCCATGAGTGCTGGAAGCTCATCAATGAATGCGCCGCGCACGCGAACCCCGGCGCGATCATCGATTTTCTCTTCATCGCGCACCAATCGTGCAAACACGATGGTGCGTTTGCCTTTCACCGCCCAGCCGACAAACCAGCCGAACTGCCGTCCGCCGGCCAGCGTGCCCTCGGCGTTGCGGCGCAGTCCGCTGCCGGTCTTGCCGTAGACCGTCCAGTCACCATCGGCCGGGAATTCCGGCATGATGGCTTTGGTTTTCGCAACTGCGTCTTTCGAGACGGGTAACTGCCCGGCCAGCATGCGCCGGATGAAGGCCACTTCCTCGGCCGGCGAGACTCGCAGCGAATTGCTGAGCCACGCGTTGGTCAGTCCGTTATTCTTGCCTGCATCGCCGGAGATATCGCCGTTTCCGTAATGAAAGCCGTCCACGTAGGCTTTGAATTTCTCTGGGCCCAAGGCCTTGGTCATGACCTGCGAGTACCAGACAACCGAATCTTCCATCCAACTTTTGGGCGTGGTGGTGACTTTCCAACTGTCCATCATGGCCCGATACTCGTCTTTGTAGGGGATGGAGGGGGTATCTGCGTCACTCAGGTAGCCATTGTCATAGCCCATCAGGCTTAAGGCCACTTTGAAGGTGGAAGCCGGGCTTTCGCGGGTGCCGCAAGGGCCGTCCTGGACCAGGATTTCGCCTGATTTGGCGTCCGCGATGATGGTGCACGTGGGGGCGGCTTGTGCCTGAGCGCCCCAAACCAGCATTAGTCCTGCCACTGTCATAAAGACCGGAAACGCGCGCATCTCAAACCTCCCAAACGATTCAGATAACCATCATGCATGGGCGGACCAGCGCTGCCTATGGGGCAGGTGAGTCGGGTACGAGTCGGGCGGCAAATATGATCGAGGCACTATAAACCCCCCAAAAATGGGCCTTGGCGGCATGTCGCTGAAAATATTTTTCCGCACCCCAAATCAGGTCTTGATTGCGCTGTAAGGGCACGCAACACGATTCACGCTCCCGCGCTGCAAATTGCGGGCGCGTGTTTTGCGGCACGCCTGATCGCAAAACACACCGAATCCGCAGATATTCTGGGCCTCAGCGTGCCGTCGCGGGTTTGCGTGGTGTTGTTTTATGTGGCGCTGCGAGTCTGTTTTAGGGCTGAAAAACGGGCTTCAAAGCGTGTTTTGGAGCAGCATGAAAACGCGAACAATCCACAGTCGGCGACGCAACATATGGGGTATTTATGCTGAAATGCTTGCATATGTTGGGGGTCTGTGATTCTCTCTCGCCCACAGTTGAAGACCTTTCAAACTGTATATCGTCTCAAAAAAGGATCGAGAGAATGGCCGCTACAAAGGACAAACAAGCGATTGTGACCCTCAAGCACCTCGCGACGGAATTGGCTGAAAAGCACGAACTGTCGAAGAAGCTGGCGAACGACGTGCTGGGCGATCTGGTTGCTTCGCTGACCAAGCACCTGAAGAAGGGCAGCAAGATCCGTATCCCGGATTTCGGTATCCTCCAGGTTCGTAAGCGTCCGGCACGCATGGGCCGTAACCCGGCCACCGGCGAAGCCATCAAGATCAAAGCGAGCAAGAAGGTTGCCTTCCGCGCCGCTAAGACCTTGAAGGAAGCTGTCTAATCTTTTCTATCGAGGGGGTTGCTGAGCTGGCCTCGCGCCGGCTCGCAGCTAAGTTGAAAGCGAAGCTTGGGAAACCGAGCTTCGCTTTTGCTTTTGGGAGGGGCCTATGAGTGCAACGCTTAACGGCATCAAGAATTTCATTGAGATCAGCGACCTGATCGGCACCGCCGGACAGCCAACCGCCGACCAATTCCACGCCGTGCGTGAATCCGGTTACGGGGTTGTCGTGAATCTGCTGCCACAGGAACAAGACAATGCGCTGAAGGGCGAGGCGGACCTCATCGCAAACCTGGGGTTGGCTTATCACTACATCCCGGTCCTGTGGAAAGCGCCGAAGGTTGAGGATTTCGCGGCCTTTTGCGACGTGATGCAAAAGCTGCAAGGCAAAAAGGTGTTTGTCCACTGCGCCATGAATATGCGGGTGACGGCCTTTTATTCATCCTATGCCATGAAGCACCTGGGGTGGACGCACACGCAGGCCGACGACTTGGTGGCGCGCATCTGGGCGCGCGGGGATTATAAAATGGACGATACGTGGCGTGCGTTCATTGAGCGTATACGGCAGTAGCGAGCCTTTATTCTGGGTAACAGTTCATGACTCAAATCAGCTTGGGTGGGTGCCTGTGCGGCGTCGTGACGTACGAAGTCGCTGGCGCGTTCGAGGCCTTTTTCCTGTGCCATTGTTCGCGTTGCCGGAAAGGCACAGGCTCGGCGCACGCTGCGAATTTGATTTCGACATCGGCCAAGTTGAAGTGGTGCGCGGGCGAGGGGAGCGTGACGTCCTACAAAGTCGCCGGGACACGCCATGAGAGAAGTTTCTGCACGGAATGCGGATCAGCAGTGCCTGGCGTTCACATGAATGGCGCGTTGCTGATCGTACCGGCCGGAAGCCTGGACACAGAGATCGCCATGCGCCCGACAGCGCACATCTGCATGTCCAGCCGTGCGGCGTGGGATGAAGGGTTGGAGAACATACCTAAACTTGATGGCATGCCGGGGTAGGGCTGCGCTGGGACAAGAATTGGGCTATATCCGAGCCGCATTCGACCCTTGCTTCTAAGAGTATCCAGCGATGGCCCACGTCCACACCCGAGCTTTGAGCGGCGTCATTAATGTCGATGGCGATGATTACGAGTGGTCGCTGCGGCGTGAGGCGCGTCATTCAAAGACCGGCCATGGCATGGCAATTGCCATCAAACTGGTCGGTGCGAAGCGCGAGGCCGTTTTGGATTTCCCGATGCCAAAGCCCATCGACGGTGCAGCACGGGAGTGGTCGTGGAAGTGGCTGCGCCCGAAAATCACCGACGATATTCTGACGAACGGTATCAGGGGCGCCATTGCGGCCGGGTGGAGGCCAACCTCACGCGGCAAAACCGAGACCTTCTCGGTCGATAAAGACGGGAACTGACAGCGCGCGCCAAAGCCGAGCGGCTTTACGCCGCCTCGCTTTGCGCTTTTTCAAATTCGTCGTGCAGCGTCAGCCAATCTTCTTCGGCCTTCTCAAGCTCGCCCATCAGCTTGCCCAGCTGCGTCTGAATTTCCAGCGCTTTGGCCGGCGGGCCTTCGTAGAGTTTTGGATCAGCGAGGGCCGCATCCAGCTTTGCGCGTTCTTTTGAGAGCTTGTCGACGAGAGCTTCGGCCTTTTCGAGCTTTTGCTTCAACGGGCGCAGGGCTTGGCGTCGTTCGGCAGCGGTGCGGCGGTCCTCTTTGCGGTCGGGGGCGGTTGATTGCGTGTCAGTTTGCTTCTGAATGGCGCGGCTGTCGCGGCTGAGCAGCAGTGCGCGGTAATCCTCCATATCGCCGTCAAAGGGCACGACCGTGCCTTTATCCACCAGCAGGAAACGATCCACGCTCAGCTCCAGCACGTGCGGATCGTGGCTGATGAGGACCACGGCACCGTTGAAGGCGTTGATGGCTTCTACCAGGGCCTGACGCGAGTCCATATCCAGGTGGTTGGTGGGTTCGTCCAGCAGCAGAATGTGCGGCTTGGCCAGCGTCATCAGCGCGAACAGAAGGCGTGCTTTCTCGCCGCCTGACAAATTGGCGATTTTGTTCTCGGCCTTGGGTTTCGAGAAATTGAATCGGCCCAGGTGATTGCGGATTTGCTGCTCGCTCTCGTCCGGGCGGCGGCGCTGCATCTCGATAATCGGCGTGGCGTTCAGGTCCAGTTCCTCGGCCTGATGCTGCGCGAAGTAGCCGATACGCAATTTGCCCGATTTCATCACGCCGCCCGCCATGGGCTCAAGCTTGCCCGCGAACAGCTTCATCAGTGTGGATTTACCGTTGCCGTTGGCTCCTAACAGCGCGATGCGGTCTTCAGAGTCCAGTCGCATGGAGAGGCTTTTCAATACGGGCTTGCCGTCATAGCCCAGTGTCACACTGTTGACACTGTAAAGCGGTGGGGCCAGTTCCTCGGTCTCGGGGAACATAAAGCTCACCACACCTTCTTCGTGGTGATCGGCGATGGGCTGTAAGCGTTCCAACATCTTCACGCGCGATTGTGCCTGCTTGGCTTTGGAGGCCTTGGCCTTGAAGCGGTCGATGAACGATTGCAGATGCGCGCGCTTTTGGTCCAACTTCACGCGCGCTTTCTCGTTCTGTTCGATGCGCATGCGGCGCGTGGTCTCGAAGAAGTCGTAGTCACCCTGGTACATGGTGAGCTTCGCGTTTTCGAGATGCAGGATGGATGTGGGCACGCGGTTCAGCAAACCACGATCATGGCTCACCAGCAAAATCGTGCCGGGATAGCCCTTCAAGTAGTCCTCAAGCCAAATGGTGGCTTCGAGATCCAAGTGGTTGGTCGGTTCATCGAGCAGCAGCAAGTCGGGCTGGGTGAACAACAAGCCCGCCAAGGCCACACGCATGCGCCAACCGCCGGAGTAGTCCGAGCAGGGACGCTGCTGCGCCTCTTCATCGAACCCCAGGCCCGCCAGAATGCGTGCGGCCCGCGCTTCGGCGGTGTAGGCATCTTTATCGGCAAGCCGCGTGTGAATTTCAGCAATGCGGTGCGGATCGGTGGCGGTTTCCGCTTCGGCATTGAGGGCGACGAGTTCTTTGTCCGCCGCCATGACGGTCGCGATCAAACTTTCCGCGCTGTGCGGTGCTTCCTGGCTGGTCACACCCACGGTCCAGCGCTTGGGGATTTCCACCCGGCCGCTTTCGAGGCCCAACTGGCCCATGATGATCTTGAACAGCGTGGTCTTGCCGGTGCCGTTACGGCCCACCAAGCCCACGCGGTGTCCGGCATTTATGGACGCACTGGTGTCGTCCAACAGAATGCGGGGGCCGATCCGATAGGTGAGGTTCTCAACGCGCAACATTATTCTTGTCCAGAAGGCTAGGGCCGTGTCGATACGTTCCAGGGTGCTGGCGGTCAACCGGAACAGAGAATCGGGGGCCTAAAATCCACGGTCGCGAGAGGTGTGGAGAGAAAAATTCTCCTCGCACACCAATAACGGTTTTCGCATCGGCAACACCGATGACTCTGCGCGGTGTTTTCGATGTTTTTTTGTTGCGTGACAATGCGATGACGCTGAAAAAACCCCGTAAAACCGGGCAAAAATCACATCTATAAGTTTGTATAACTTTATTGCGCCATTATGCGGTTAATCGTGCTCATCCAACGGCCGATCCAATGCTTGACGACATTATGATCTAGACTATTGATAGATCGGCGCTCTATAGCGGGCGCCTCCCAGACAATAAAAAGTGTCGTAACGGGGACGAGGTGCATCCTGTTGTGGTGTGTCGGTCGGATAGACCTACGCTGGCGCAGAGGTGCGGAGTTTTAAGGGTTTTGCGGAGTTGTTGCCGATGTCCATGCCCGAGGGCCAGGGTCTCTACGACCCCCGGAATGAGCATGATGCCTGTGGTGTTGGTTTCGTCGCCCATAGCAAGGGCGCGAAGTCGCACACTATTGTCCGGCAGGGTTTGCAGATTCTGGAGAACCTCGAGCACCGTGGCGCCGTGGGCGCCGATCCGCTCATGGGCGACGGCGCCGGAATTATTATTCAAACGCCTGATGCATTTCTGCGCGCCGAATTTGCTGCGCTGAAGGTCACTTTGCCGGCCGTGGGTGACTACGGCATCGGTATGATCTTCCTGCCCAAAGACAAGACTGCCGCGCAAGCGTGCATGGATTTGCTGGAAACGCTGATCACCGAAGAAGGGCAGACGGTGTTGGGCTGGCGCGATGTGCCGGTCGATCCGTCGTGCCTGGGCAAGGCGACCATCGCCACGGAACCGTGGGTGCGCCAGCTCGCCATCGGGCGCGGGGCCAACACCAAAGCGGGCGATGACTTCGAACGCCGCCTTTATATCATCCGCAAGCTGTCGGAAAGTTCGGCGCATGCCCAGAAGATTCCGGGCTTGAAGGATTTCTATATCTGCAGCTTCTCGTCGCGCACGCTGGTCTACAAGGGCATGTTCCTGGCCCCGCAACTGGCCAAGTACTACAAAGACCTGCACGACGAGCGCATTGTGTCGGCGCTTGCGCTGGTTCACCAACGTTTCTCGACCAACACGTTCCCGTCGTGGCGGTTGGCACATCCTTATCGGATGGTTTGTCACAACGGTGAAATCAACACGCTGCGTGGCAACCTGAACTGGATGGCGGCGCGCCGTCATTCCATGAAGTCGACGTTGCTCGGCGACGATCTGAAAAAATTGTGGCCGCTGATTGCCGAAGGGCAGTCGGATACCGCGAGCTTCGACAACGCGCTCGAATTACTTGTTCAGGGCGGCTACTCCATGGCCCACGCGGTCATGATGATGATCCCCGAAGCTTGGGCTGGTAATCCGTTGATGGATGAGCAGCGCAAGGCCTTCTACGAATACCACGCTGGCTTGATGGAGCCGTGGGACGGCCCCGCCGCCATTGCTTTCACCGACGGCCGCCAGATCGGTGCGACACTTGATCGCAATGGCCTGCGCCCGGCGCGCTACCTCGTCACCGATGACGGCTTAGTCGTTATGGCGTCGGAAGCGGGCGTGCTTGATATCCCTGAAAGCAAGATTGTCAAAAAGTGGCGCTTGCAGCCGGGCAAGATGTTCCTGATCGACTTTGAGCAAGGCCGCATCATTGATGACGCCGAACTGAAGACGTCGCTGGCCGCCGCCAAGCCCTACAAGGCGCTGTTGGCGAAAAGCCAGTTCGTGCTGGAAGAATTGCCGGGTGACTTGCCGGCGGAAGAACATGCCTCTGCTGAGGTGCTGCTCGACCGTCAGCAGGCCTTTGGTTACACGCAGGAAGACTTAAACATTCTGCTGGAAGCGATGGGCCGCGCCGGGGAAGAAGCCACGGGCTCCATGGGCATGGACGGGCCGATTGCGGTGCTGTCCAGCAAGGCCAAGCTTTTATACAACTACTTCAAACAGAACTTCGCGCAGGTCACCAACCCGCCGATTGATCCGATCCGCGAAGAACTGGTGATGTCGCTGGTCTCGCTGTTGGGCCCGAAGCCCAACCTGCTGGGGCTTGATGAAACCGACAATCACCTGCGCCTGGAAGTACGCCAACCGATCCTGACCGATGCCGACCTGACCAAGATCCGCCGCATCAACGAACTGGTTGGCGATGCTTTCAAAACGCAGACCCTCGACATTACTTATCCGGTCGCCAATGGCGCCGATGGCATGAACAGCGCCTTGAAGCAGCTTTGTGCCGCAGCACATGAGGCAGTCGAGAAGGGCTTCAACATCCTTATTCTCTCGGATCGCAATGTGTCACGAGATCGCATTGCCATTCCGGCGCTGCTCGCTACGGCATCGGTGCACCACCACCTGATCCGCATGGGCCTGCGCACTGAAACGGGTCTGGTGGTTGAAACCGGCGAAGCGCGTGAAGTGCATCATTTCTGCACGCTGGCGGGTTACGGTGCGGAAGCCATCAATCCGTACCTGGCGTTTGAAACACTGAAGGCCATGCGCGGCAATCAGTTGGGCGCTGATCTGCCCGACGAAAAGCTGCAAAAGAATTTCATCAAAGCCATCGGCAAGGGCATGTTGAAGGTAATGTCCAAGATGGGCATCTCGACCTTCCAGTCCTATTGCGGCGCGCAGATTTTCGATGCGGTCGGGCTTTCGCGCGGGTTCATTGAAAAGTACTTCACCGGCACGCAATCCGCTGTTGATGGCATCGGCCTGAAAGAAGTGGCCGAGGAAACTGTTCAGCGTCACAAGCTGGCTTTCGGCAATTTGCAGTACCTGCAAAATGCGCTCGATCCGGGCGGTGACTACGCATATCGGATACGCGGCGAAGACCACATGTGGACGCCCGATACGATTGCCAAGCTGCAGCACGCGGCGCGCGGCAATAACTTTGCCACGTACGAAGAATTCTCGAAGTTGATGAACGATCAGTCTGAGCGTTTGATGACGCTGCGCGGATTGTTCGAGCTCAAGAAGCCCGCGCACGGCATTTCCGTGGACGAAGTGGAACCGGCGGCCAGCATCGTGAAGCGTTTTGCCTCGGGCGCCATGTCGTTCGGGTCCATCAGCCGCGAAGCGCACACCACACTTGCGATTGCCATGAACCGTATTGGTGCGAAGTCCAACACGGGCGAGGGGGGCGAAGAAGCCGACCGTTTCAAGCCGTTGTCGAATGGCGATTCCATGCGCTCGGCCATCAAACAAGTGGCCTCAGGCCGCTTTGGCGTGACGGCTGAGTATCTGGTCAATGCCGACGATATTCAGATCAAGATGGCGCAAGGGGCGAAGCCCGGCGAGGGCGGCCAGTTGCCTGGCGACAAGGTGAATGGTCCGATTGCAAAAGTGCGTCATTCGACGCCTGGCGTGGGCCTGATCTCGCCGCCGCCGCACCACGACATTTACTCCATCGAAGACTTGGCGCAGCTCATTCACGACTTGAAGAACGTGAATCCGCAAGCGCGTATTTCGGTGAAGCTGGTTTCGGAAATCGGCGTCGGCACGGTTGCCGCCGGTGTGGCGAAAGCCTTGGCAGATCACGTGACCATCGCCGGTTATGAAGGTGGTACGGGGGCATCGCCCCTCACGTCGGTGAAGCACGCAGGCTCGCCTTGGGAAATCGGCATTGCCGAAACCCATCAAACGCTCGTCCTTAACAACTTGCGTGGCCGTATTGCCGTGCAGGTGGACGGCGGGTTCCGTACGGGCCGCGACGTTGTCATTGGTGCGCTGTTGGGCGCTGACGAGTTTGGTTTTGCCACGGCGCCGCTCATCGCCATGGGCTGCATCATGATGCGCAAGTGTCACTTGAACACTTGCCCGGTTGGCGTTGCCACGCAAAACCCCGAGCTGCGCAAGCGCTTCACCGGTCAGCCGGAACACGTCATTAACTACCTCTTCTTCATCGCTGAAGAAGTGCGCCAACTGATGGCGGCCATGGGCTTCCGCAAGTTTGAAGACATGATTGGCCGTTCGGACCTGATTGATGCGCGCCGCGCCACCGATCACTACAAAGCCAAGGGGCTCGATTTCAGCCGCTTGTTGCACAAGCCCGCGGTCGGCCCAGATGTGCTGATCAGCCACAAGGAAACGCAAGATCACGGCTTGCACAAGGCGCTGGATCACAGCCTGATTGCCAAAGCTAAGCCCGCGATTGAGAAGGGCACGCCGGTGGCGTTTGAATCGCACATCCGTAACATCAACCGTACGGTTGGTGCCATGCTGTCAGGAGACGTGGCGCGCAAGTACGGCCATGCCGGCCTGCCGGAAGACACAATTTCCGTGAAGTTCAACGGTATTGCCGGTCAAAGCTTCGGCGCGTTCCTGGCCAAGGGTGTGTCGTTTGAACTGGTGGGGGCCGCCAACGATTACACCGGCAAAGGCTTGTCGGGCGGGCGCATCGCTGTGTACGCATCGCCGGACTGCAAAGCCGAGCCATCGCAGAACATCATCGTTGGTAACACCACGCTATACGGCGCCATCGAAGGCGAATGCTACTTCTCAGGCGTTGCGGGCGAACGTTTCGCTGTGCGCAACTCGGGCGCCATCGCCGTCGTTGAAGGCGTGGGTGATCACGGCTGCGAATATATGACCGGTGGTGCCGTAATTGTGTTGGGTCAAACAGGCCGCAACTTTGCCGCCGGCATGTCGGGCGGGATCGCTTACGTGCTCGATGAAGACGGTACGTTCAATCAGCGCTGCAATGCGGCCATGGTGGAACTGGAGCGCATTAAGCCTGCGCCGGCGCCCAAGGGCGAGAACGGCGGGCTGGCCAGCTTGATGGCCGACCCTTTAAGCAATGACGTGAAGCGCTTGTACCGCCTGATCGAGCGCCACAGTCATTACACCAACAGCGCACGCGCCAAGCATATCTTAGAGAATTGGGACAGCTATCTGCCGAAGTTCGTGAAGGTCGTGCCGGTCGATTACCGCCGGGCCTTGACCAACATGGCCGCCGCTAAAGTGGCCGCAGACGCGCCCCAGAAAAAGAGCGAAGCCGCACATGGGTAAAGTTACAGGGTTTCTGGAAATTCGTCGCGCCGAGCGCGCGTACGATAAGGTCGCCGAGCGCGTTCAAAACTACCGCGAGTTCGTAAAACCGTTGTCTGACCCGGATTTGCAAGGGCAGGGCGCACGCTGCATGGATTGCGGTATTCCGTTCTGTCACAACGGCTGCCCGGTCAATAACCAGATTCCGGATTGGAACCACCTGACCTACAAAGGCCAGTGGAAGGACGCTTTGGCGACCTTGCATTCCACCAACAACTTCCCGGAATTTACCGGCCGCATTTGCCCCGCACCCTGCGAAGCAGCCTGCACGCTGAACATCAATGACGACGCGGTAGCCATTAAGACCATCGAATGCGCCATTGTCGACAAAGGTTGGGAAAACGGCTGGATCGTGCCGCAGGTGCCGGCGAAGAAAACCGGCAAGAAGGTTGCTGTGGTGGGCTCTGGGCCCGCAGGCTTGGCGGCCGCCCAGCAACTCGCGCGCGCGGGGCACGCGGTGACGCTGATCGAGAAGGAAGACCGTATCGGTGGCTTGCTGCGCTACGGCATTCCCGACTTCAAAATGGAAAAACACCTCATCGACCGCCGCATCACACAGATGGAAGCGGAAGGGGTCACGTTCCGCACTAACTGCAATGTCGGCGTTGATGTAAAGCCGCAAGACTTGCTCAACGATCACGATGCGCTGCTGCTGACCGGTGGCGCCGAAGCGCCGCGCGATCTGCCTGTTCCGGGCCGCTCGGCTAAGGGCGTGCACTTCGCCATGGATTTCCTGCGCCAGAATAATAAACGAGTAGCCGGCGATAAAATCCCGGCGGCGGAAGAAATTCTGGCCACAGGCAAGCATGTGGTTGTGATCGGCGGCGGCGATACGGGTTCGGATTGCATCGGTACGTCGAAGCGCCAGGGTGCGGCCTCCATCACCCAGCTTGAGATTATGGCGCGTCCGCCGAATGAAGAGAACAAACCGCTGGTGTGGCCCTATTGGCCGCTGAAATTTCGCACGTCGTCATCACAAGCTGAAGGCTGCGAGCGTGATTTTGCCGTCGCTACCAAGTCGTTCGAAATGGACGCCAATGGCAACGTGACGGCGTTGAATGTCATCCGCCTTGAAAACGGCAAAGACGTGCCGGGCAGCGAATTCACGATTAAGGCTGACCTCGTGCTGCTGGCCATGGGCTTCGTTAGCCCCGTGCACAAGGGGATGCTCGATCAGTTGGGCGTGAAGTTGGATGGCCGTGGCAACGTGGCCGCCGACACCAACAAGTACCAAACCTCGCAAGCCCGCGTGTTTGCCGCCGGCGACATGCGCCGGGGCCAAAGCCTGGTCGTGTGGGCGATCCGTGAAGGCCGTCAGGCCGCCCGCGCGGTTGACGCGTTCCTGATGGGTGCGAGCGATTTGCCGCGTTAAAGTCGGCTTCAAATAATTTACGGGTGGCGTTCGTTCAGAACGCCACCCGTTTTTATTCGCTATTTCGGCTTCGGCGCATTGAGCCAGCGGCTCTTGCTGTCCAGCAGGTCTTTCATGTCCTTGGTCGACTGCGGCAACTGGTCTGCCGGTAAGTCCAAGTGGTTCAGCGGCAATTCCGGCACGTACTGGTCGAACACCGGCTTCACAACGTCCAGCGGATAACGCGGAATGCGGCGACCCGCGCGGAACTTGGCGATGGGGATTTCCGCTTCAATGAAGCTTTCGTTGTTGGTCGGGTCCTCGGCCAGCACTTTGCCACGGTTATCCACGATCAGCGAATTGCCGCCCATGCTGGCGGGCACGCCTGACTCAGGCGGGAATGTGATGTTCGACATAGCCGAGTACATGTTGTTGTAAAGCGCGATGGCCTGCACATCGATTTTTGAGAACAGCGTGGCGGTGCGGATCATGATTTCCGTGCCGCGCATCGCATAGGCCGCGAACACAAACGGATCAAGCTGCACGGTGCTGACGGCAATATTGCCGTATTCGGTTTGCAGCACCGGGAATTCTTCTTCGATGCCGTACTTGGCGCGGAACTTGTCGCGCACGTTTTCCACTGTCGTCGTCGGGATTTCATCGTCATTGAGGCGAATGACGTTGCGCGACTTCCAATAGGCTTTTTTCAGCGT
>JAEUKL010000354.1 GCA_016793005.1 Rhodospirillaceae bacterium
CGACCTCCATTGCGTCGCATTTAGGCAAGACCCAGGAGACACGGAATGAAAAAGCCGCTCGTTGTCGGCTTGCTGTTGGCTGCAACCTCGCTGACTGGGGCACTACTCCCGGCTTCGGCCAGTGAGAGTGCCAAAACCGAGAGCACGAAGCTTGAGCATGTTGTTTTGATGATGCGCCATAGCGTGCGCCCGCCTACGAAGGCTGACGTGACGCCTCCTGGTTGGGCTGCACAGCCTTGGTCGAAATGGTCAACTCCTTACGGTGAACTCACGCCGCATGGTATGGCGGGAGCAAAGCTGATGGGTGAGTACGACCGTGCGGCATACGCGGGCAGGGGTTTATTCGCTGCAAGCGGTTGCCCGCAGGCGGGCGATGTGGCGGTTTGGGCAAGCTGGAAACAGCGCGCCATCGAAACAGCCAAGAACTATGTCGAAGGCATGTTCCCGAAATGCGACATAACTGTCGACCATCCGACGTCCGAGGAAACAGATGTTGTCTTTCACCCGTCGGGGCCTGACTTAAAAATCGACGGTGCTAAGGCGCTTGCTGAAACCGAGAAGCGGCTGCCTCCCGGCGGTTTGAAGGCCGTCCATGCCAGTCACGAAGCCGATTTTAAAACGTTACAGCGCGTTCTCGGCACGCCCGACAAATGTGCTGCGCCCAACTGTCAGCTCATCGATTTGCCGTCGCATCTGAAAGCTGTGCCGGATGACGGCGTCGATTTGGCCGGTGCTTTGGGCGTGGCCTCGACGGCCGGCGTGACCGTATTACTTGAGTACCTGGAGGGCAAACCCATGAGCGAAGTGGGTTGGGGCCGCGCCACGAAGGAAGACCTGACCAGTCTCCTCAAATTTCATCCGACAAAGTTTTATTACGAATCCCGTACACCTTATGTAGCTGTGCGGGCTGCTGCGCCCATCGCACGGCGGATTTTGAGCGCCCTAAAGAATGAAGACGCTAAGAAATTGACGTTGCTGGTTGGACACGACACCAACATCGCGCACCTGAGCGGCATGCTGGATTTGCACTGGCAAGTGGCTGAGTACCCAGCCGATGAGCCGCCGCCGGGTGGCGCTGTGGGCTTTGAGCTGCTTCGCGAACCATCGGGCAAGCATTTAGTTCGCGCATTTTATCAAGCGCAAAGCATGGATCAGTTGCGGAATCTAACGCCGCTGACAGCTGCGAATGCTCCAGCGCGCGTTTATATCCCGATTCCAGAATGCACGGGTACGTCCAACGATGCCTGCCCGCTGGACCGCTTTGAACAGATCGTTCAAGCGAAGCTGAAAAGTGCAGCCACGCCCTAAACGATCAAGATAAAGCAACTGTTACAGCTTTACCGTTTGGCCGGTCTGTAACGACTTAGCCGCAGCTTCGGCGAGGGCTAACGCAGCCACGCCGTCGGCGTAGCCAATGTCGGGCTTCGCCGCACTGGTCAGCATGACGGCGAAATGCGCCATCTCGGCACGGTACGCATCAGCGTAACGATCCAGGAAGAAGTTCTGGAACTGATCGGCTTGGGCGCCAGTTTCCGTCCAGACTTGCACGGTGCTTTTTACCACGTTGTCGGCGTGGATCATACCGGCCGACCCAAAAGCCTCGATGCGCTGGTCGTATCCAAAGCCGCTGCGGCGGCTGTTGGCAATGACGCACATGCGGCCCGACGGCGTTTTCAAGATCGCACGTGCTGTGTCGATATCGCCGGCCTTGGCGATCTCAGGGTCAACCAGGCAACTACCCCAGGCAAATACTTCCGAAGGTTCTTCGCCCAGAAGCCAACGCGCCATATCAAAGTCGTGGATCGCCATGTCTTTGAACAGCCCGCCACTGACTTTCACGTAAGACACGGGCGGCGGCGAGGGGTCATTGCTGATGATGTGCAGGGTCTCAAGCTTCCCGACCGTGCGAGCTTCGAGCTTAATTTTAAGCGCCTGGAAATTCGGGTCAAAGCGACGATTGAAGCCCAGGAACAGGCGCGCACCGGCCAGCGTGCCGCTGGCGGCACGGGCGCGGTTGAGGTCCATATCAATCGGCTTTTCGCAGAAAATCGCTTTGCCGACTTTGTGAGCTTGAATGCAGTAATCAAGGTGCGTGTCGGTGGAACTGGCAACAACCACACCTGTCACCGATTTATCGGCCAGCACAGCCTCGAGCGTTGAAACTTGCGCGCCGTAGGACGCGGCGACGTCGGCCGCATTGGCGGCAATGGGATCGACCACGTGACTGAGGGTCAATTGCGGATGGCTAGCGGCATTGGCTGCGTGAATACGGCCGATGCGTCCGGCCCCAACTAAGGCGATCTTGTGCATAACGCACTCCTCAACAACGTAAGCTGAAAAATTAGAGTTTAACGG
The DNA here is from genome assembly GCA_016793005.1 of Rhodospirillaceae bacterium. Classification (GTDB taxonomy): domain Bacteria; phylum Pseudomonadota; class Alphaproteobacteria; order Rhodospirillales; family Rhodospirillaceae. The sequence goes on from JAEUKL010000354.1 coordinate 2,356, forward strand.
GCGCGTTCAACGTGACCGAGCGCGCTGCTGCTTCGGCCAAAGCCAACGACTGAATGCTCGCGTCATAGCTGGTCTCGGGCTTTGCCTTGCCATCAAGGATGTCGGCAAAGTGATCCAGCTCTGCGCGGTAGGCTTCGGCATAACGGCCGATGAAGCCGGGGTGTAACGGTGCGCGTAAAGCGCCGTGTTCCTGCCAGATTTCGGTCGCGTCCTGTGGCACGGCGTTGGCTGACGCCATGCCCTTCGAGCCGAACGCCTGAATGCGTTGATCGTAACCACAGCCACTGCGGCGCGTGTTGCTGATCATGCACATGCGGCCTTTGGCGTCGCGGAGCAGCAAGCGCGCCGTGTCGACATCGCCCGCTTCGGCAATGGCCGGGTCCACCAGGCAACTGGTCCAGGCAAAGATTTCGGTCAAGGGGTCGGGCATTAGCCAAGCCGCCATATCGAAGTCATGGATGGTGAAGTCTTTGAATAAACCGCCGCTGGTGCCGATGAAGTGCGCCGGCGGCGCAGCAGGATCGTGGTTGATGATGTTGATCGTTTCCAAGGCGCCGATGGTGCCGTCGACGATGTGGCGTTTGAGTTTGCGGAAATGCGGGTCAAAGCGCCGATTGAAGGCCACAAACAGCGGGGCTGCGGGCTTCGACAACTCTTTCTCGGCCGCTTTGAGGCGGCCAAGGTCCAAGTCCAGGGGCTTTTCGCAAAACACAGCTTTGCCTGCTTTTAAGCAGGCGAGCACATGCTCAAGGTGAAAAGCCGTGGGGCTGGCGACAACCACACCCTTCACATTCGGATCAGCCAGGGCCTCGTCCAATGAGGTTGTGATTTTGGCCTGGTATTGGCGGGCGGCGTTGGCTGCTTCGGGTGCGGGGTCCACAATCCAGGTGAGTTTGAGCCGGGGGTTGGCGACGACATTGCGAAGATGCAAAGCCCCCATCCGGCCGATTCCAATTTGTGCGATGTTGTGCATGGCTGTCCTTATTTCCTCGCCTTCTTTTATGGAATAAATATTCCGTCGACAAGAGAAATGAAAAAAATACGCTACGCGCGTTTGGTTGGCGCTCGGCTGCAGAACAGATATTCTATGGTCAGAAAAATTAGATCATGACTTTGGACACTACGATTTTGGACCCCCTCTTATGAGCGATATGCAAACTGCCCCCCAAACGGCCCAAGAACTGCGCACTGTCATTTTGGAACGCTACGACAGTCTGTCCTCCCGGCTTCAGCAGATTGCCCGCTACGTGTTGGACGAACCCAATGAACTGGCGCTGGAAACCCTGGCTGTGATCGCCGACCGCAGCGGGGTGCAACCTTCGGCCATCGTCAGGTTCGCCAAAAGCTTTGGTTTTGACGGCGCAAGCCAGATGCAGCGGCTCTTTCGCGATGGATTGCTCTCGGGCCATACAGGCTTGGGCT
>JAEUKL010000359.1 GCA_016793005.1 Rhodospirillaceae bacterium
CGCGCCACGCCGTGTGAGTGTGACGTGGGAAGTCTCCCGTACCGAAACGTTTGACGCCATTGTGCGCCAGGGCACAGCCACCACGGACGACACGCGCGATTACACGGTGAAGGCCGATGTCACGGGGCTAGAGCCGGGCGCAACCTACTACTACCGCTTCAAGGCGAACGGTGGGGCCAGCGCAACGACTTCTCCGGTGGGGCGTACGCGCACATTTCCGAAGTCCGGTACGCTACCCTTGAAGCTGGCCGTGTTCTGCTGCGCCAACGTGGGGCAGGGGTTTTTCAATGCCTATGGTCATGCGGCATCGCGCGACGACATCGACGTGGCCTTGCACATCGGCGATTACATTTACGAATACGGCCCGCCGGATGCGACCGAAGAAGAAATCGCGCGCGGCACCCGCATCGCCGAGCCGCGCAAAAAACTGGTGACGCTGGCCGACTACCGCTTGCGATACGGCAGCTACCGGCTTGATCCGGACCTGCAAGAGGTGCACCGCCGCCATCCGTTCATTGTGGTGTGGGACGATCACGAGATCGCCAATAACGCGCACAAAATGGGTTCGGAGAATCATTGGGGCGGCAGCGAGGGCACCTGGGACGAACGTAAAGCGCGAGCCCTTCAGGCATATTTCGAGTGGATGCCCATCCGTCCGCTGACCCCAGACCCAAGTGGCCGGCTGTTCCGCAGTTTCGATGTCGGCGATGTCGCAAGCATCATTATGTTAGACACACGCATCTACGGGCGTGATCCGGCGCCCGGCGGCGGCCAGATGATCTTCCTGACAGCGCCTAGCCCCGATGGTACGGCGCAGTGGGCGATGCCGCATGATCCCAGCGTGTATCCGCCCAAGCCGCGCCCGGATTTGTTCGCGTCCGTCGCGGGCGATGCCGACAAACTGCCCAAGGGCATGATCTTCATGCCCGACTATGCGCGCTACAAAGCCGAAGTGTTGAACGGTGAACGCACCATTTTGGGCGATGAACAAGAAGCATGGCTGACCGATACACTGAAGGCGTCTAAAGCGCGCGGCATCCCGTGGCAAATTCTGGGGCAGCAAACGATTGCGGCGACATTCGTGCCCGTTGACCCTACCAAGCACATGGATCCTGAAAAAGCCGGGCGCTTTGGGTCTGACTTTTTCATGCGCCTGAAATTGCAGGATGACAACAACCTGCCCTTTGCCAGCGACACATGGGGTGGGGGCTACCCGCGTTCGCGTGATCGGATGATTGAAGCGCTGCGGCTGCACGCCAACAACACCATTATTCTCAGCGGTGATCTGCACAATGCCTGGGGCTTTGTGCATCACGATAAGAACGGCGACATGCGCGCCCTTGAAGTCACCACGGCGTCGGTGACCTCGCCGGGCATGGAATCGTTCATGGGCGTAAAGGGCCCCAGTATGGTTCAGGCCATGATGGTGAAGAACAAAAACATGGTGTACGGCGAGCTGACCTCGCGCGGCTATGCAACCGTTACGCTGGCTTCAGACAAAGCCGAGGCCGAATGGGTGTTCGTGAACACCGTGCGATCAAAGGATTACGCCGCTAAGGTTGATAAGCGCCTGACCATCGTCGCGCGTACCCCCGACCAGGATATGCATATCGCCTAAATTGCGCCCGCGTGACCTTAAATGGGGCGGACTGCTTGATTTAAGCCGCTGGGCGGCGATATGACAGGGCCCAACTTGGTGCCCAGAATGCCTACGACCCCTAAGCCCATCATCTGGCTGTTGATCGACGACCGCCCCGGCAATGCCACGCAAGTGCGCGGTGTGGCCGAAGCCTTGGTGCGTCTGTTGGGCTTGCCCGAAGGGGCCGTGCGTGAAAAAGCCATCAGCTATACCTCGTTTGCCAAATTGCCCAATGTCGTGCGCGGCTCGACGTTGATTGGCGTAACCAAAGAGACCACCAGCGCCATCGCTGGCAATGCCGCCAATCCGTGGCCCGACTTAGTGATTGCGGCGGGACGGCGAACGGGCCCTGTTGCGCGCTGGATCAAAAAAGCCGCGAGCGCACGCGGCTACAAAACCAAGATCGCGCAGATTATGAACCCGGGCAAAGTGGGGGCGGCCGAGTTCGACCTGATTGCAATCCCGAAACACGATTGTGAAAAGCCGTTGCACGGTCGCACAGAAGGCGACGCCCCCAATGTGATGCGTATGATGGGTGCGCCGCACAGGTTTTCAGCGCAGCGCTTGGCCGTCGAGACCGATCATTGGGCGCAACTGCTGAGTGCGTTGCCGCATCCGTACATCGCGCTGTTTGTGGGCGGGGCCACAAAGTCCAAACCCTTTCCGCCCAAACTTGCGGCTGATCTCGGCGCGCGCGTGAACGCCATGGCGCGCGAACTGGGTGGGGCTGTGTTGCTCACCACCTCGCGCCGCACGGGCCCCGAGGCGGAGGCGGCTTTGCAAGCTGCGATCACTGAGCCGCATTATCTTTATATCTGGAGCCAGCAGGGCAAAAGCGGCGCGCCTAATCCGTACGCGGGTTATCTGGCCATGGCCGATGTGTTGGTGGTGACGGGCGATTCTGTTTCCATGTGCTCCGAGGCCTGCGCCAACCCCGGCCCTGTGTACATTTATGCCCCCGCAGGCATGGTGACGAAAAAGCACGCGCGCCTGCACCATGATCTGTACGCCAGCGGATATGCCCGCGCCTTTGACGGCACATACGACAGCTGGCGGCACGCCCCCCTCAACGCCGCCGGCGACGTGGCCGCGCGCATTGCCGAGTTGTTGGCCCAGGCGTAACGCCGCGCATATCGCAGGCCGTGACGTTGGGCCTGCTCCTCACGCTGCTCAGTACATCTGTCTGGGCGAGTATATTCTAAGAATCCCCACAGAGTTGACAACCCGCACCTGCCACTATTTTAATTCGTCCGGGGATTCTTCTATTTTGGGTTGTTCCTATGATCATGCGGATGTTGGGCGCACTGGCTGTTGGTTTTATGTGTGCGGCGCAGACCGCCCAGGCTGTTCTGCCAATCGAAGTTTATGGCGCTGATCCGCAAATTTCGGACGTCGAAATTTCAGCAGACGGATCGAAACTGGCAATGGCGCGGTCCGTCGATAACGAAGCCAAAGTCCTGATCGTAGATCGTGTTACCCAGGAGACGCAGCAATATAATTTTGGCGATGCCAAGATTCGAAATGTGGAGTGGAGTAGTGCAAACCATGTGATTGCTTATGCAACTCAGACGCGCGACTTCATTGAGTATGGCAAAACGATTTTTGGTATGTGCACGGCATTCTCGATTGATACGCGCAAGCGCGGCGCGCCTGTTCCGCTATTGCGGAAATCTAAAGTGCGTAATGGCTGCGGGGTAGAGAGCCGCTTGTGGACCGAAAGTGGCGATGTGTTGATGCAACTCTATGGTGACTTGGTGCGCGTTAATGGCGACACCGGAGATAGCAAGTCTTTTGTAAAGGCAGCCGAGCTTACCAGTTACTGGGTTACGTCGCCCAAAGGGTACGTCATCGCGCGAGTTGATCACGCACCAAGGTCAAATCGATATCGAGTTCTTGTACCGACGGATGAAGATCGTCGTGGTGATTGGAAAACGGTGTTTGCTGAGGAAACTGAAATCCCAAACCTTGTGGTTTATGGGGCTAGCGCAAACGAACAGGCTCTGATTATCGGTACGCGAATGAAATCTGATTACATTGCGCTTTTCGAAATGTCACTGAAAGACGGAAGTATTGGCAAACCATTGTTCGAACCTGATGGGGTCGATATCAATGGCGTTATTGCTGATCCCTATACGGGGGCTATTGTTGGGGCGTCCTATATTAAGGATCGCACAGAGCAGATTTTCTTCCAGAACGATTTGCAAGCGGTTTTGTTGGCGGCAAAAGGTGCGTTGGCTGATTGGCAGACAGTTGTGCTGAAATCATGGGGTCGTGATCGCAAAGCATTTGTGGTTTACGCTGAAGGTACCAAAAGTGCTGGTGACTACTTTGTTCTGGATCGCTCCAAGGGGCGTATGAATTTTCTGGCTCGGCTGCGGCCCGACATCAAGCCTGAGTCCATAGCGCAAGTGCGTGCATTCACTTATGCGGCGCGGGACGGTGTAAAAATACCGGCATACCTAACATTGCCCCCCGGCACTGATGCGAAACACTTGCCCCTCGTCGTTTATCCTCACGGCGGCCCTTCTGATCGCGACAGTATGGAGTTTGACTATTGGGCGCAGGCGATGGCCAGTCGCGGATATGCTGTCCTTCAAATGAACTTCCGCGGGTCTGAAGGTTATGGCGAGGCGTTTGAAGCGGCCGGCTTTGGCGAGTGGGGCGGCAAGATGCAGGATGATGTAACAGATGGATTGCAGCATATAATCAAGGAAGGGGTGGCTGATCCAGCACGCGTGTGCATTGTGGGTGCAAGTTATGGTGGCTATGCCGCATTGGCAGGAGCAGCCTTTACGCCGGATGCTTACAAATGCGCTGTAGCTTTGGCAGGTGTAACGGATCTGAATCGCGCATTATCGGAAACCATCCGCGACTATGGCAGCTATAGCACCGCATTTGCCTATTGGTCGAAATCAATTGGGGATCGCGACGAAGATAAAGCCAAAATTGCAGCGCGCTCACCGATCAACGCGGTCGATAAGATAAAGGCCGATGTTTTGCTTATTCATGGCCAACTTGACACTGTGGTGCCCTTTGCTCATAGCCAGCGTATGTACGATGCCTTAAAGAAAGAGGGGAAGTCAGTCGAATTCGTCAAACTCGATGGCGAGGACCATCACTTGTCCAAGCCCAAAACCCGCACCGAAATGCTCAAAGCCGTGGAAGGCTTTTTGGCCAAGCATCTGGGCGGTGCCGCGCAACCCAGCGCGAACTAACAAACCTGTAGAATTTAAGCGTCAGCCGAACACGCCAAATTCCAGGGTCAAATTGGCAAATTTTACCCTGGATTGGTCGGGTGAATCGGGCCATGACTGGGGCCAACTTAGGGGCTGAGCATCAGCCCCGTTTGCCCTTGGATTCCGCCCTTCATGCCCCGTTTTGCCGCCAATGTGTCGATGCTGTTTCAGGAAGAGCCGTTCCTGGAGCGATTTGCTTTGGCCAAGCAGTGCGGCTTTGCCGGCACCGAGTGCACGTTCCCCTATGAGGTGCCGGCCGGCGAATTCGGCGACAAGGTGGCCATGTCGGGCATTCCCCTGGTGTTGTTCAACGCGCCCCCGGGCGATTTGGACGCGGGCGAGCGCGGGCTTGCGGCGTTGGAGGGACGTTCGGGTGAATTTCGCGACAGCCTGAAAACCGTGCTGGACTACGTCGAGTACACTGAGTGCAAGCAGGTGCATATTTTATCCGGCGTGGTGGACGAGGACGATCAGTTGGACGCGGTGGATGTGCTGCTGAAGAACCTGGAATACGCGGGCGACCTTCTGGCCAAAGAAGGCGTGCGCGTGCTGGTCGAGAACATCAACATTCCCGGTTACATGCTGCGCACGCCCACACAAGCGATCGAGATCGTGCGCGCCCTCAGCCACAAGAATGTGAAACTTCAGTACGACATCTTCCATGCGCAAATGCTGGAGGGCGGCATTACCGCGTTCATCGAAAACAACATTGATGTGATCGGCCATATTCAGATCGCAGGTGCCCCCAACCGTGATGAGCCTGATGCTTTGGGCGAACTGAATTGGGGTTACATCATGAACCTCTTGGATGCGCATGGTTATGCGGGCTGGATTGGCGCGGAGTACAAGCCCCGAAGCACAACCTTAGAAGGGTTGAACTGGGGCCGCGATTGGGGGATTTCTGCACCGGTCGAGAAAGTGGAACGCCCGCGTTACAAAACCAGAAAGGAAAATCGCGAATGATTACATTGTACGGCAAAGCTGCGTCGCGCACGGCGCGCAATCTGTGGGCCTTGGAAGAACTGGGTGTGCCGTACAAGCATGTGCCGTATGACTATTTAAAGGGTGAAACCAAAACGCCGGAATTCCTGGCCATCAACCCGGCCGGCAAAGTGCCCGCGCTCACTGACGGCAACGTGGTGATGACGGAATCCTTGGGCATGAACCTTTACATCGCCCACACGTACGGGCAGGGCAAGCTGTGGCCCGACGATCAGGCAGGCCGCGCCAAATGCATCCAATGGACATTGTGGGCGGCGACCGAGTTAGAGCCTTCGGCGGCGGGGCGTTTGATTCAGCTGGTGCTGACGCCCGAAGCCAACCGCGATGCCAAAGCGGTCGAAGGATTTGCCGAGAAATCGAAGCTGGCCCTGAATACGCTGAATGCGGCGCTGACACGCTCGCCGTACTTGGCAGGCAATGCGTTCTCGGTGGCGGATTTGAATGTGTCGGCGGTGACAGAGTATTTACAGCGCACCAAGTTCGATCTCACACCGTGGCCTCATGTGCAGAAGTGGCTGGCGGAATGCTTGTCGCGCCCGGCCAACCAAAAAGTCAACGAGATGAAAAAGGCGGCCTAACGTCGCCGCAATTCAAAAGGGGAGTACATCCATGATTACGCTATATGGCAGCATGACCTCGCGCGCGACGCGCAACCTTTGGGTTCTGGAAGAACTGGGCCTGACGTACGAGTTCAAGAAAGTGAACTTGTCCGACGGTTCGCACAAGAAGCCCGAGTTTATGGCCATTAACCCGGCCGCGAAAATTCCCGCACTGACGGATGACGGCGGCGTATGTATGTCGGAAAGTTTCGCGATCAACCTGTATCTGGCGCAACGCTATGGCGCGGGCAAGTTGTGGCCGGCCGACCCCGCCCAACAGGCTGCCTGCTTGCAGTGGTCCATGTGGGCCGCGACCGAAGTGGAAATGCCGATTGTCGCCGTGGTGGTGGAAAAGGTGTTCAAGCCTGCTGACAAGTCCGATGCGGCGACGATTGAACGCAACATCGCTCGCTTCACACCCGAGGTGAAATACATCGATAGCGTTCTGGCCGGGAAAGATTACTTGGTGGGCAATAGCTTCACGATTGCCGATCTGAATGCGGCTGTCATTCTGAACAGCTTGAATCGCATCGGGTTTGACTTGAGCCCGTACCCGAACCTCGCACGCTGGCTGAAGGCGTGCACCTCGCGCCCGGCCAACCAAAAAGTTCAGGCGATGCCGAGATAACGAATACGTGCTCCAATGCAAAAGGGCCGGTTCAACACCGGCCCTTTTTATTTTTAGAAGTTGTTGCCTTACGCCTGCGCGGGTTTGGTGGCGTTTAAGATGCCGAAGCCCTTCAACAGTTCCGGCTCCTTTTCGTTCAAGTCAAACCCAGCTTGGCGAATGATATCGGGCAAGCCGTTCTGCCGGAACTTCATCGTCCAAACTTCGTTGTTCCAGCGGTGATCCCACCAGCGGCGATACTGCGCATAAGGTGTCCAGCGCGGCGCACCGGTGAGCTTGAAGTCGAGCGGATAGAACACGCCGCCCGGCCGCAGGATGCGCATGGCTTCTTTCACCTGCGCCTTGGTGCCCTCAGGGTTCACTTCGTGGAACATGATGTAGCTGGTGACGATATCAAAGTAGCCATCGGGGAATTTTGAATCTTCGCCCAGGCGCTGCGCGAAGTTCACATCAAGCCCGCGTTCGACGCTGCGCAAGTGCGCATAACGCAGCATGGGCGCGCCTGCGTCGATGCCCCATACTTCGGCGTTGGGGAAGCGTTCCTTCAGCGCCATCGCTAACTGACCAATGCCGGTGCCGACATCGAGGATGCGCAACACCTTGCCGTCCTTGGGGATCGGCATGTTGTTGGCCGAGCCCACGTGCAGTTCGTCGTTCTGATTGCGGCCGGTATAAAAGCCGTTGGTGCCGTAGTGGTACATGTGGCCCGCGAACTCGTTGCCCACATAACCGCCGGGCTGAATGTGAATTTCGTGCTTCACATAATCCGGCCACGGGTAGGTGGGGTTCAGTTCCAACTTGCCGGGGCCCAATTTCTCGGCGGCTTCCAGTTCAGAGAGATACTTGTCGGCGTTGCCTTCAAATTCTTCTTTCAAGCCGTTCCACGACAACTGCTGGCAGCTGATCCACGCGCGTGTGCTGGTCTGAATGACGGGATCGTCCTTCAACAGCGCCACCGCATCGGCCTGAGACATGTCGACATCTTTTTTCAGGCCCTTCGCCGCAAGAATAGCGTCGGCACGTTGCTGGGCGGCGCGGCTTAAGTCGCTATTCGCCCACGTGCGGAATGACATCAGGAAATCTTGTCGACTTTCAAGGTCCAGGCTGGCCAAGCGTTCCATGCGCCCGAAGCGGCCGCGCGGCGCCAGCGTGCCGGCGGGTAGCACTTTTGGCTCAGTGGTCTTGGCATAGGCTTTGCGGCCCGTGAAGAAACTGAAGGCCGAGGTGACGGCAGCACCTACACCCATCAATGTGCGACGATCTAACATGGAAGCAGCTCCGTTACTTGAAATCGCGATTACTTAAAATCGCGAGGCTCACCAAAGGGCCGTGCATTCGACGTATCACGCGCCAGAACGCCGTAGACGCGCTTGGTCATGGTATCGCGTTCATCGGCCCAGGCGGTTTTCTGCTCTTCGGTGGGAACATATTGCTCGATCATTGCTTTGGTGACTTTGCCCTTTGTCTCCAACAGATGTTCGATAATGCGGCTGCGCTGGCGGTCGGCCCAAATTTCTGCGCCGATGGCGATGACAATCGACATCAGGTTGTCGATGTGCGGGTTGCCCAGGAACACGGCGGCATCCGTGTCGCCTTTGATGAAATCCATAGCTGCTTTTGGACGGTTCTTGTCGTCGGCCATTGGTGTGCCCTCCCTCAACGATCAAAAGGTCATATCAGTATGATATTTAAGGCGCTGGTTTTGTTTTCGTCTATCGGAATTTCACAGCAAAAGTTGTCTGGTGAACGTCTTTCCCCCGAAATGGTGCGACGGGTACTGCGATGCAGCAACGCGGGGATTGTAACGCGCCCAAGCGGCGGCCAGTTTTGTAGAAGCGTTTTAGGCGGATTTTGCGCCGTAAAAAAGTGTGACGACGTGGCGGGCTTGCGCGAAAAACAGCCAGCGCTCCACGACAATGCCCACAGCCATCAACACGGCGGCCGGAATGGCCAGGAAACTCAGTTGCGGCAGCGGCAGCATGACGGAGCTTTCAATCAGAATAGCCGGAACCATGAACCCCAGCCAGATCGCAATGCCCCGCAGTTTCTGCGCGTGCTTGCGCGCGACCGCGAACCCCATTTCCTTCATCACATAGTTGGCTTCGGTATGGGGCCACTCCACGCTTTTCACGTCTACGGCGGGCCCGGTGCCGGATAGGCCGGTTGCGGTTGCGGGCGTGCTGGCGGCCGATGTGCTGTCAATGAATGTCCAGTAAAGCCACTTTACAACCAGTCCTGCCGCCAAAAGCGCGCCGCTGAAGGCCGCCAAGAATTTCAGTGTGACCCCGAACCCAGCTGATAGCGCCAGCACGAACACAGCACCCGTCATGGGCCCGAGGACGAGGTAGCACGGCACCACCCACTTGTTATGCCACGCATGAATCGTCTTTAAGCTCCGGTAGATCATGGCGGTGGTGAATAACGTTCCCAACGCGAAGGGGATCATCAGCGGCCCCAAAATGCGCGCGGGCCATTCAAGGGCCGGAAACACCCACGCCAATCCGAAGGCGCAGGCCGGGATATACGCGAGCAGCGCTGCAACGCCCTCGCGCGACAGCCAACTGGTGCGCCACTGTGAGAAGGCGCGCCACGCACGCTCTGGGTGGCCCAGATGGAACGTCGATGACAGCAAGCCCGCAGTAACAAGCCCCAGCGCAACCACCATGGATGTAATGCTGAACCAGACATTCTGCGGAAGTGCGTCATGGCCCGCATAAAAACCCAGCGTCGCCAGCATGCCGTATCCGGCGCCGGAGGCTGTGGTGAAGAAGATAACGGAAAATGCGGGATGCATGTGCGTGGCTTAGTGACGAGAAAAAGATGAGATTGATTTTTTCCCCTCACCCAGCTTCGGGTAAGGCTCGGCCATGCCTCGCCAACCCTTCGCATCCCTCTCCCCCAAACGGGGGCGAGGGGTAAGAGAGTTGAGCGCATTTAAAATATTCTCCCTCGCCACCCGCGTGCGGGGGGAGAGGGTCGGGGTGAGGGGGGTAATCACAACGGCCATGTTCAGCGAGACAGTAACTTATCGACCCAGCCCAGGAAGCCTGTGGCTGCAACAGGCGTGAGTTCTTTGGCGGGGACGGACGTTGCCGTGTCCTTGCGCGGGCGGGGCGGTAAGTATTTGTTGGTGGGCGCGTAGCCCATCTCGGGCATGAGATCGACGCCGCCGCGTTCGGCCACTAATTTCGACACAGCGGAATTGGGATCGCCCAAGTCGCCGAAGTGGCGCGCACCGGTGGGGCAGGTGGCGACACATGCGGGCACGCGGTCTTCTTCGGGCAAGTTCTCGTTATAAATGCGGTCGACGCACAAGGTGCACTTTTTCATGACACCTTCAAACACGTCGAACTCGCGGGCCCCATAAGGACACGCCCATGAACAGAGTTTGCAGCCGATGCACAAATCCTCGTTCACCAGCACAATCCCATCTGATGTGCGTTTGTACGACGCGCCGGTGGGGCACACGGTGACGCAATCGGGCTTTTCGCAGTGCAGGCAGCTGCGCGGGAAATGCATCGTTCGTGAAGTGGAAGCGCCGCACGCGGAACTCCCGGTCACTTCGTAGGTGTGCACGCGGTTGAACCACACACCATCGGCTTCGGCGGCGTAGGCGTTCAAGTCCGTCAGCGGGGCCATATGCCCGCCTGTATTCCACTCTTTGCAATTGGTCACGCACGCCTGACAGCCGACACAGGTGTCGAGGTCGATGACGAGGCCAAGCTTCTTGTCGGTTTTGTCGGGCAGGCTGGTCATTCTGCGGCCTGCTTAAAATCAGAGCCGTATTGCAGCACAGCGGGCCCCACATGCACGCCCGGCGGCGGATGTAATTCGCCGAAGTTGTTGTCGGTGCCGTTCTGTTCGTGATCGGCTGCGCGTTCCACCTTTACACGCACATCAAACCACGCCGCCTGGCCGGTGATGGGGTCGGAGTTCGAGCGTTTATCCGGTAGCGTTTCGGAAATGACGTGGTTCAGCAAAAACCCACGCGTGGCTTCGGGGCTGTTGGGATCCAACGCCCACGCTCCTTTGCGCTTGCCGATGGCGTTCCAGGTCCACACGGTGTTTTTGTTCACGCCATCCACCAGCTTCACTTGCGCCTTCACGCGGCCGGCGCGGCTGGTGATCCACACCCAATCGTCATCGGCGATGTTTTGCTTGGCGGCGGCTTCGCGGTGCATGAACAACTTATTCTGCGCGGTGATCTGACGCAGCCAGGCGTTCTGCGACCCCCACGAGTGATAGTGGTGCATGGGCCGCTGTGTCAGGGCGTGCAGAGGATACTCGGTTGTATCGACAGCTGCTTCGTCGAAGGGCGCGTACCAGATGGGCAGCGGATCAAAATACGTTTCGATGCGCGCGCGGTCTTTGTCGGGCGGTTGGATCGCGCCGTGCCCACGGGCAGCATTGCGGAACTTCTGCAAGGGCTCGCAGTAAATCTGCATCACGATCTGCTCGGCCTTGGGCAGGAAGCCCATGCCTTGCGCCCACTTCAAGTATGTGGCGTTCGCCATTTTGTAGTAATGCGCCTCGTGCGGAATCTCGCCACGCCAGAAGCATCCATTGGCAATGTACGCTTCAAGTTGGTTCGGATTGGGCGCGCCGCGACCATGCTGTGTGCCGTCGGCTCCGCGCCAACCCGCCAACGGGCCAACACCGGTGGCGCGTTCGTGATTGACGATGTAGTCGGCATAACCGCCCGGATAGCGCGGCTTCAAAATGCGGTTCACCATGCCGGGCAGCATCAGGCGCGCGCCTAAGTCCAACAGCACCGTTTGGAACGGCCGCACATCGCGGTCGGGCTGTACAACGGGCTGACGGATGGCATCGCTGGCCGCTTCGGCATCTGAGATCGGCCGGTCCATCAGCGAAATGCAATCCCAACGCTCTAGGTATGTGGTGTCGGGCAGGACAAGGTCTGCATAAGCCACGGTCTCGGAGAAGTACGCATCGGCATAAATGATGTGCGGGATTTTATAATCGCCGTTGTCGTGCTTCGCCGTCAGCATGTCGATGGTGGCGCGCGTATTCATCGACGAGTTCCAGGCCATGTTGGCCATGTACAAGAATAGCGTGTCGATGGTGTACGGGTCGCCCTTCACCGCATTGGCGATCACCATGTGCATCAGGCCGTGTGACGCAATGGGATGCTCCCATGTGTAGGCCTTGTCGATGCGCAGTGCGTTGTTATCGGCATCCAGCAACAAATCTTCCGGGCCTGTGACAAAGCCCAGCGGAATGCCGCCCAACGGCTCATTCGGCTTGATGCCATTTTTGCCCGCGGGCTTAGGCCCTGGCGGGGTCGGGCGCGGGAAGGGCGGCTTGTAGCGGAACCCGCCTGGCACATCGATGGTGCCCAGCAACATTTGCAGCAGATGAATGGCACGGCAGGTATGAAAACCATTCGAGTGCGCCGAGATACCGCGCATCGCGTGCATCGCAACTGGGCGACCGATCATTTTGTCATGCTTGCGGCCCGCCCAATCGGTCCAGGCGATGGGAAGTTCAATCGTTTCCTGAAACGCCACGTGCGCCAGCTCGGCGGCAATGCGCTTGATGGTGCTGGCCGGAATGCCACAGCGCTCGGCTACAGCCTCTGGCGCATAAGATGCGTCTGAATACCGTTCGGCCATCAACTGAAACGCAGGCACAGCTTTTAGGCCGTTCACATCGAACGATCCCGTCAGTGCCGGTGTTACGTCTGCACGCAAGGCCGATGTGACGCTGTTGGTGATCTTGTCCCAGCACAGCGGATTGTTGTGTTCATCGCGCGCGATCAGGCCGTCGTTGGCATGGTTTGGGGCTTGGTACACCAGCCACGGCGCATTGGTATATTTTACCGCATAATCCAGATCGACTTGGCCCGCCTTCAGCAGTTCATGCACAATCGCCAGCACAAACAAACCGTCCGTGCCGGGGCGCAAGCCAATCCACTCATCGGCGATGGCCGAGTAGCCCGTCTGTGCCGGATTGACTGACACAAACTTCGCCCCACGCGCTTTCAGTTTGCCCAAACCGATCTTGATGGGGTTCGAGTCATGATCTTCGGCGACACCGAACATCATGAAGTATTTGGTGTGCGCCCAGTCGGGTTCGCCAAATTCCCAAAACGATCCGCCGATGGTGTAAATACCCGCCGTCGCCATGTTCACCGAACAAAAGCCGCCGTGAGCAGCGTAGTTCGGCGTCCCGAATTGATTGGCCCACCAGCCCGTCAATGATTGCGACTGATCGCGGCCCGTGAAGAACGCGAGTTTTTTTGGATCGGTCTTGCGGATATCGCTGAGCCACTTGGTCGCGATCTCTAGCGCTTCATCCCATTCGATCTCAACGAATTCGCTGCTGCCGCGTTCACCAACGCGCTTCAATGGTTTGCGTAAGCGTGCCGGTGAATAGTGCTGCATGATGCCAGCGGAGCCTTTGCCGCACAGCACGCCTTTGTTGACCGGGTGATCGCGATTGCCCTGGATGTAGCGGACTTTACCGTCCTGCAAATGCACCTTGATGCCGCAGCGGCAGGCGCACATGTAGCAGGTGGTCGTTTTCACCTCATCCGCGACGACAGGAGAAGTATTCACCCCATCGCCCTCGGCCGGAGCGCTAAACGCCATCCACCATCCCCGTATCAGAAAATATTATTCTCTTTGAAGACCTTAACGCATTTTTGCGGGTGCGGGCAACGCTTGCCTGCGGCGAGACTTACGCTGATGTAAGCCGGTCGATATCTTCGTTGGCCAAGTCGCCGGGCACAATCGTCACAGGAATGCCGATCTTGCCCGCGTATTTGCCCGTCACTGCTTCCACCAGCGGGCCCGGTGATTTTCCTGTGGCGGCGCCCAGTACCAGAA
>JAEUKL010000396.1 GCA_016793005.1 Rhodospirillaceae bacterium
GCAACCGCGAAGTTACGATTAGCGGCGTGTTCCTGATGGTGGCCCTGACAGGCGTAATCTTGCTGGCCAAGAAATTCGCCGCAGTTGCCGAAGCCGCGACGACGGCGATTGGCGCACCCGATGCGGCGGTCGGCGTAGTGGTGGCGCTGCTGATCCTGCTGCCCGAGGGCGTGGCCGCCGTGAATGCGGCGCGCAACAATGAGCTTCAGAAAAGCATCAACCTCGCACTCGGCTCGACACTGGCGACCATCGGCCTGACCATCCCCACCATTGCCATGCTGTCGCTGTTCATTGACCAGACGCTGATCCTCGGATTGGAGGTGAAAGACACACTGCTGATGCTGCTGACATTGGGCATCAGTGTTCTCACGTTTGGGTCGGGGAGAACCAACCTCCTCTTCGGCTTCGTGCATATGGTGGTCTTCGCCACCTTTCTGTTCCTGACCTTTGTGCCATAAGCCGCAGCCGCTTGATAAACGCGGAACGACACAACGCGCTGTTAGCTCGCCAGTGGGAAGAATTTTGGCAGCAACCACGCATACATAGCCAACATGATCAGGAGCAACGGCGTGCCGACGATCACAAAGTCCTTAAAACGATAACCAGCCGCCCCCATCACCATAAGATTTGTCTGATAGGCCATTGGCGTGATGTAGCTGAAATTAGCCCCAAACAATACGGCAAGCACGAACGGCATCGGTGATACGCCGAGTTGAGTCGCAATCGAGACAGCGACCGGCGTACCGATTGCTGCCGCAGCATTGTTTGAGACAAAATTTGTCAGCAACGCGATGAGCAGCAACATGCTGCCTAGAATGAGTTCAGGCGGCAGGCCACGCACCGCAGACAGATATGCGGTGGCAAGGAACTCTGTGCCCCCCGTAACCGTCAGCGCAGAGCCCAGGGCCAAGCTGGCCGCGACCATCAAGATGACATTGATGCTCAGGCTTTCACCAACGTCCGACCACGTGAGGCACGAGGTCGCAAACATCAGCAGCGCGCCGACCAAGGCCGCTGTGCTTATGGGCAATACCTTTGCAGCAGCAGCCGCAACGACTACAGCCATAATCAGGATCGCGATTGGCGCTTTCCGGGTGCGGGGCAATGTCAGTGCGCCGTCCAGCACCAGGAAACCACTGTCGCTTCGCACCGCCTTCAAGACATCCGGCGAAGCCTGGACCAACAACACATCGCCACCGTGAATGACGAGGTCAGACAACTGGCTCGTTTTAGTTTTGCGCGCCGCCTGAAATGGACGAACTCCGAGCACAATCAGACCTATCCGCTCGGCCAGTCGTTCAGCCCTCAAGGTAGACCCGACCAAAGGTGAGTCTTGCGACACGACAAGTTCTGCGACTTGCAAATCGGCCGCAGCCGGACCGATCTGCTCGATCTCGGCGAGATCATCTTTGTCCAAATCGTGCAGCGGCAGCTTAAACTCGGCCGACAACCGCGTAAGATTGTCACGCGAATCGCGCACCAACAGACTATCGCCAGCCTGTAGCAGCAATGTCGGCGAGCGCATCAGAAAGATGGTATGAGCGCGCTTGATCTCAAGTAAGCTTTGGCGACTCAAGCCTTTCTCGAACAGTTCCATGAGCGAGCGGCCAATCCATGGGCTGTCTTCCGGCACGTGCAGCCATGCATCAAATAGGCGCAGATTCTCGACAGTAGCTTCCGACGGCACGCCGCGCAGCAGTAGCGGAGCCACAAGCCACAAATAAATGATCGCAGGGATCGCCGCGATGGCGGTTACATGCACGAAGTCGAAAATTCCAAACGGTCCGAGGCCCAGTCCCGTGGCAATAGAGATCACCAGAATGTTCGTGGACGTGCCAATGGTGGTGCCCATACCACCGACCAGAACGGCATAGTTCATCGGTAACAGCAGGCGCGCAGGCGCAGCCCCGGTGCGCACGGCAACGCCGAGGAGAATCGGAATCATCAGAACGACGATCGGCGTGTCGTTCAGCAGTCCGCTGACGGCCATGCACATGACGAGCACGAAAAGCATGGCAACGTGTGAGGACAAATTCCACAGCGAAGAGACAAACCGTGCGACCGGCTCTAAGGCACCTGTCAGCGTCAGGCCCTGGCCAAGAATCATGAGCGAGCAAATCGCCACCAACGCTTCGTTGCCAAAACTTACAAACACGTCCTTCGGTCCGAACGCGCCGTTGGGCCCGGCGTAAGGAAACAGTGAAAACGCCAGCACCAGCACAACCAGCAGAGTCATGGCCGTTTGCGCCAGCGGGATCCGATCAATCGTGAACAAAATGAAAGCGACCGGCGTTAGGGCGAGCAAGAACAGGGCGTGGGGATCGGGTAACATCATGGGAAATCGCGCAAGGTCCTTCGAGATAGGGCCAAAATGGTCATCGGCTGCGTTGGTAGAGTGCTGCACCCTATGCGCAAGCAGCAATATCAGGCGGGGCCATATCCAGCCAAAATCTTCTCTGGACCTGACGACAATGACAGTAGCATAAGAACAAAAGAAGAACTATCTTCCCGGCATGTCAACCGTTTCCATCCCCATGTACACGCGCCCCGACGCGGCGAACCTGCCGCCGGCGCAGTTCAAGTTGTCCAGCGAGTTTCAGCCCGCGGGCGACCAGCCCACCGCGATTGAAGCGCTGATTGAGGGTTTAAAGGGAAAAGAGCGCGACCAGGTTTTGTTAGGCGTCACCGGTTCGGGCAAAACCTTCACCATGGCGCAGGTGATCGCGCGGACGGGCCGCCCGGCGTTGATCCTGGCACCCAACAAAACACTCGCAGCCCAATTATACGGCGAGATGAAGGCCTTCTTCCCCGACAATGCGGTGGAATATTTCGTCAGTTACTACGACTACTACCAGCCCGAAGCGTATGTGCCGCGCACCGACACGTACATCGAGAAAGATTCCAGCATCAACGAGCAGATTGACCGCATGCGCCACTCGGCGACGCGGGCGATTCTGGAACGGCGCGATGTGATCATCGTCGCGTCGGTGTCGTGCATCTACGGCCTGGGCTCAGTGGAATCCTACTCGCGCATGGCGTTCACCATCAAAGAAGCCACCACCTTGCCGCGCAATGAACTCTTGAAGCAACTGGTGGCCTTGCAATACACGCGCAACGATCTGGATTTTTCGCGCGGCACATTCCGCGTGCGCGGCGACGTGATCGAGATTTTCCCGGCGCACTATGAAGACCGCGCGTGGAGAGTTTCCATGTTCGGCGACGACATTGAAACCATCACCGAGTTCGATCCGCTGACGGGCGAGAAAACAGCGTCTTTGCAAGAAGTCACGGTGTACCCCAACAGCCACTACGTGACACCGCGCCCGGCCCTCAGCCAAGCCATCAAAGACATCAAGATCGAATTGAAGGAACGCCTGGCTGAATTCAACGCCAAAGGCAAACTGCTGGAGGCCCAGCGCATCGAACAGCGCACGATGTTTGACCTGGAAATGCTGGAAGCCACCGGCCACTGCAAAAGCATCGAAAATTATTCACGGTATCTCACGGGCCGCGAAGCCGGCCAGCCGCCGCCGACGTTATTTGAATACTTGCCGCCCGATGCGCTTTTGTTCGTGGATGAAAGCCATGTGGCCGTCTCACAAATCGGCGGCATGTATAAAGGCGACTTCGCGCGTAAGTTTACCTTGTCCGAATTTGGATTCCGGTTGCCGAGTTGCATGGATAATCGCCCGCTAAAATTCGAAGAGTGGGAGCGCATGCGGCCGGACACGGTGTATGTCTCGGCCACACCCGGCGATTGGGAGTTGGAACGCACCGGCGGGTCTTTCGTGGAGCAAGTCATTCGCCCCACGGGCCTGATTGATCCCACCTGCATCGTGCGTCCTGCGTCATCACAGGTCGACGACCTGTTGGGCGAATGCAAAGCCGTCGCCGCCAAGGGCATGCGCGTGCTGGTGACCACGCTGACCAAGCGCATGGCCGAGGATTTGACCGAGTACCTGCATGAAAACGGCCTGCGCGTGCGATACATGCACTCGGACATCGAGACCTTGGAGCGCATTGAGATTATCAGAGATCTAAGACTTGGCGCCTTTGATGTGCTGATCGGCATCAACCTGCTGCGTGAAGGTTTGGACATCCCCGAGTGCGGCTTGGTGGCGATTTTGGATGCGGACAAGGAAGGTTTCCTCCGCTCGCATCGTTCTCTTGTGCAAACCATAGGCCGTGCGGCGCGCAACGTGGAAGGCCGCGTGATCCTGTACGCCGACCACATGACCGGTTCGCTGGACAGCGCGATCAAGGAAACAAACCGCCGTCGCGAGAAGCAGGAAGCCTACAACAAAGCCAATGGCATCACGCCCGCCAGCGTGCGCAAAAAAATCTCGGACGTGCTGGATACGGTGTACGAACAGGATTACGTGACGGTCGATACGGGCCTGGCGGAAGAAGCGCATCTGATCGGGCACAACCTGAAGGCCACCATCGAGGGCCTTGAGAAAAAGATGAAGGCCGCCGCGGCGGATTTGGAATTCGAAGAAGCGGCTCGTTTAAGAGATGAAATCAAACGCCTGGAGCAGATGGAACTGGAATACGGCGGCGATGAGT
>JAEUKL010000401.1 GCA_016793005.1 Rhodospirillaceae bacterium
AAGTTTGTGCTGCTGATAGAGAATGAGGCCTAAGAGGTGCAGCACCTCGGGGTGCTGCGGTACCTGTACAATAACCCGTCGACATAACGATACCGCATCATCGAGTTGGTTGTCTTGAAATAACGTGACGACCTGCCGAAACGCGGCATTCGGATCGAAGGCCTTGGGATCGAAGGTCTTGGGATCGACGGTCTTGGGATCGACGGTGTTGGGCGGGGCAGGCTTGGACATGTGACGACGGAAGCGCTGAGGGCGAACGGCTTTTCTATATACAGGCTTGCGCCTCTAGCCGCCGATGATTGCGGCTTATGTCTTTGATAAAAAACAATATACCATCTAAATATCTCATCTCAGATATTAAATCTCAATATTGACTACAAAATAGTAGCGTGTTCCGATCTTCCACCATTTCATAGGGGGGAATCATCATGTCGGATCATTCAAACACGTCACGTCGTTCTGTAATGGCGGGCGCGCTGGGCCTTGCGGGCGGGGTTGCGTTGTCGCAAGCGCAAGCCGGGGAACAGGTTGCACAGGCCACCGCCGCCACGTCGGTGAAAGTCGCCAAGCGTGGCGTGTACGAAACCGTGCCGTTGCGTCAGGACGCCATCAACGTCAGCGCCATTCAGTCGCGCGTGCGTGCGGTGGATTTGAAGAACCTGAAATCGTCCATGGCGGCAAACCTGAAGCATGTCACCGATTTGATCGACAACGCGCAAGGCTCGGCCGAAGCCTGGGGTGGCGAACGCTTGTGGGGTGCTAAGCAAGATCTCATCTGCATGCACGAATTTCCGATCCAAGGCTTCCAGCCCTGGACACGCAAGGAGTTGAACAAGATCGCGTTTGAACTGCCCGGCCCTGAGGTTGATGTGATCGCGCAACGCGCCAAGAAGTACGGCTGCTACATTGCGTTCGGTTGCTATGCGAAGGAAAAAGACTGGCCTGACCATGTCATCAACATGTCGGTCATCGTCGGCCCCAGCGGTGAAATTGTGTCCAAGCAATGGAAGGCGCGCAATATCCTGGGGCTGTTCGGCGAGGGTGCCTTGATCGGCACCACGATTTACGACGTGCTGGATCGCTACGTTGAAATGTATGGCCTGGATGCGACCTTGCCGATTGCGCGGACCGATATCGGCAACATCGCCATGACGGCGGTCGGTGCTGAACCCATGCTGTACCAGGCCTTGGCGCTGAAAGGTGCCGAGATCATGATCCTGACCGTCACAGGTGGCACCAACGCTGAGTCTGCCGTCGCGGCCGCACGCGCAAGCAAGGTCTATTGCGTCGGTGTCGGCAATTCGGTCTCGCCGGACAACATTGGTTTCACCGAAGCGGCTGGTTCACGTGACGAGGGCACAGTGGTCGTCGACCCGCGCGGCACAACGTTGGCGCGTTCGGCCAATCACCATGAAGATGTAGTCAGTGCGCGTGTGCCGATTGCGGACTTCCGCAAAACCCGCCGTTTCCCGGAATACCCGATGGCGCTGTTCCTGCCGGTGTTCCAGCAATACGAGCCTTTGTTCCAGCCTAACGCTTTCTTGCAAACGCTGCCGAAGGATTACAACGAAGCGGGTGCCTTAGTGCGTAAGCGCATGGGTATGAAATAAAATTGGTCTGAAATAGACAGATCAAACACGTAAGGCCGCGCTGCGCAGGGTGTTGCAGCGCGGCTTTATTTTTTCTGAAGCTTCAGCCACGCCTTATGGCTGGCATTGATACGGCGCAGGGCTTCAGCGCTTGTGCGCCATCCCAGGAACTTCAGTTTCTTGGGTGTAAGTTTCACCGCATCCAAGAAGAATTGCTCAAGCTTTGCTTTCAGCGTTTTGGTGAGTTTCACATCGTCAACGCCCGCGGCCGTGAATGGTCGCAGGATGTAGCGGTCATTGCGAAATGTGGCACCGTTTTCGGTTTGGCTCACATCCAGCACGGCAACAACCTTGCAAGGAATGATGGTTCCGGGCGTGCACGCGGCTGAATGCAACACCAGGGCATCAAGCGCGTCACCATCAGCGCCGCATGTGGACGGAATGAAACCCCAGTCGAAGGGGTAGGTGACCCCCGCCGGCAGTGGCCGTCCATACGAGAACCCATTTAACTCGGGATCGAATTTACACTTGGCCCCCATACCCTTCGAGGTCTCGACCACAACATAAACAGCGCCTTTGGCGTTGCGAGTTGGGAGGCGGGAATAATCGGTCATGGTGCTCGGTTTTGTTGGAGTTTCCTTAAGCGCAATCGCACTTATGTCGTCGGTTCGGCACAGGCTGCGGCAGCGGTTAACGCATGTGCAGACCATACTAAAAGCGATCCTGGGCGATTTGATCTATGTCAGACTCGCCAGCGCCGAGGCAATCACGCTATAGTTGCGGACTTCAGAAAAATGAAATTCAAGCGATAATAGTTCGGGCGTAATGGTTCGGCACCCGCCATACAAGGTCCTAGCGATGCTGGCGCCGCTGGTTGCGGCTTGCGGGGTCGTTCTGGCCATTCTGCTTTGGCGAACGTTGCACGCCGCTCAGGAAAGCAACGTCAAGGCTATTCTGGATACCCGGCTGGACGCCTACACCAAACTGGCAGATGCCCGCCTTGATGCGGTCGAGGATGCGTTGGTTCGGACCGGTCGCCGTTGGGCGGTCCTGCAGCGCACACCGCGCCTCGCGTGGGCGAGTGACGCCCAGGGCTTATTGAAAGATTACCCCGAACTCGAG
>JAEUKL010000006.1 GCA_016793005.1 Rhodospirillaceae bacterium
CGAACCTGCAACCAGACCGTTATGAGCGGTCGGCTCTAACCATTGAGCTACAGGCCCCACCGGCAGCTTGTGCAGCGCCAACCTACGCACGCCAGACATAACGTCAAGCTGGCTTTACGCGCGCCCAGCCTGAGCCAAGGCGGCCTTGAAGGTATGTATAGGCGTACGGTCACGCAAAACCGAGAATGCCGCCGCGAAGTGCCCGCCGGTCCAATGAAACACGTTCTTTTCAGGGATGCCCCACCGCTGGGCAAGGCGCATACCGCCCTGGTATGGCGTCACGGTATCGGTGGTGCCCAACACGCACACAATGCGCTCGGGCGGCACCACCGGCGCACCGGGTTCCACAAGTGGGCGCCACCGGTCGATTTTGTCAGTCGGCCAGCCCGCACGGGCCAGTTCACCCGGAAAATCCAAGCTACTGGCCAATGAGCCATTAAAGGTCACGTCGATCAGCGATTCATTTGTGGTCAGCAGCAGGGCCGCATCGGGCTGCGCTTCGGCAGGCCAATACTTCGCCGCACTGGTGACAAGTTGCGCCGTCAGCGCGCCCAAGCTGACACCCGCCACAGCCACCGGCCCGCCGTAGGTTTTGCGCGCCCACGCAATCAGGCGGCCTACTTCGATCACGTGCTCGGCAAAGTAATCGAGGATGCCCTTCACACCACGCGCTAAGACCGGCTCACCGCCGTAGTAGCCGGGCGCCAATCGCCGGCCATGGCCCGGCCCTTCCGGTGAAATCACCGCCAGTTCACCGCCTTCAGGCTCCAGAAAAAGTGCGGCCTGATCGTACAAGCTGGCCCAATGTTCGCGCTCCATCATGATACCGTGACAGAACACCACAGCGCCCTTGGCTTTCGTGCGCGGTTCTTCCACGCGGGCCCACCCGAAACCTGAATCTATCCCGGCCGGAAACCGCACCCAACTGAGTGTGCGGCCATGCACATCGCAGGGCGTGGATTGATGCAGCCCCGCTAATTCCCCTGCCCCTGGAAACGCAGCCGCAACATCGGCCAGGCGCGCGCTGTGGGCGCGTTCAACATCGGCTTCGGCCGCAATCTCAAACTTCACGGGCTGGAACGGATTAATGAGATGCGATGTGATGAAGGCTGTACGCGCACGCATCCAGGCATCAGCCGCGGCCATGCGCTTGTCTTCAAGGCCGGACAGCATCGGGCCCGCGGCCCCATTCAAAGCCGCATCCTGCCAGGCCCGCTCAGAGAGCTGATACACATCACGCAGTTGATCGGTGTCGGCGATGGCCTTGATCAGCCCGGCCCCCACGCTGCGCGGCTTGCCCAAAGCTTTCAAAAATTCTGCCGGATCGCCGTTTGAAATATTGGCGGCTGCCCAAGCCCGTGACGCAGGCATGAAAAACCGCACCACGCCTTGCAGCGCGACCGGATCATACCAGGGCTTCAACAGGAACGCGCCAAACGGCCCGCCGATCAGGCGATTTAACGCATTGGTCGGCGGCGCACCTTCGGCGGTGAACATGTGAGAAACAGAAACGGCGCTTAGTTATCCAGGAAGCTGCGCAGTTTGCGTGAGCGGCTGGGGTGCTTCAGCTTGCGCAGCGCCTTCGCTTCGATCTGGCGGATACGTTCGCGTGTCACCGAGAACTGCTGGCCCACTTCTTCCAGTGTGTGGTCGGTGTTCATGCCGATGCCGAAGCGCATGCGCAGCACGCGCTCTTCACGGGCAGTCAGGCTGGCTAAAACGCGCGTTGTCGTTTCGCGCAAGTTGCCGTGAATGGCGGCATCCACCGGCTGAACAGCGTTCTTGTCTTCGATGAAATCACCCAAGTGGCTGTCTTCCTCGTCGCCAATCGGCGTTTCGAGAGAGATCGGCTCTTTGGCGATCTTCAAAACCTTGCGCACTTTTTCCAGCGGCATCTGTAGCTTTTCCGCCAATTCTTCCGGCGTCGGCTCGCGGCCGATTTCGTGCAGCATCTGGCGGCTGGTGCGCACCAGCTTGTTGATGGTTTCAATCATGTGCACCGGGATACGGATGGTGCGCGCTTGGTCAGCGATAGAGCGCGTAATGGCCTGACGGATCCACCACGTCGCGTAGGTCGAGAACTTGTAACCACGGCGATATTCGAACTTATCAACGGCCTTCATCAGGCCGATGTTGCCTTCCTGAATCAGATCCAAGAATTGCAGACCGCGGTTGGTGTACTTTTTCGCAATCGAGATCACGAGGCGCAGGTTGGCCTCGATCATTTCCTTTTTCGCACGGCCCGCTTCGCGTTCGCCCTTCTGCACCGTGTTGACAATGCGGCGGAAGTCGCCGATCGGCACCGAGGCTTCATCGGCGATGGCGCCAATTTGCTGGCGCAGTTCTTCGATTTGCGGTTCGTAACGCGCGGCAAAATCCTTCCAGCCCTTGGCTGGAAGCTTGGCCACGTTCTTCAACCAGTTCGGATCAAGCTCGTTGCCGTAATAGGCTTGCAGGAATTCTTCGCGCTTCAGTTTGCACTTCAAGGCAATGCGCAGGATTTGGCCTTCCAGCCCGACGAGCTTGCGGTTCAGCTCGTTCAGGCTTTCGACCAAGCCTTCGATGCGCGCATTGTTCAGGTGCACGCCTTCCATGAGTTCGACCAGCTCTTGCTTGATCTTCTGATAACGGCGCTCCAACGCCTTATCGACTTCCTCGCCTTTTTGCAGGACTTCCATGCGGGCGTCCTGCTGCTTCTTCATGCGTGTGTAGGTGTGGGCGACATTTTCCAAAGCCTCCAACACTTGCGGCATCAGCGATGATTCCATCGCGGCCAGCGACACCGCCGCTTCATCTTCTTCGTCCTGTTGACCGGGCACGCCTTCGCCGCCCTCGCCGTTACCTTCACCACCCTCGCTGGCTTGAGCGCCATCGGCTTCGGGACCACGCGCAACCGGGGCGGCCGCCGCTTTGGGCTGTGCCGGTGCGGGAGCGGGCGCTTCAGGCTTTTTCAGTTTCGCGCCGTCGATGTCGATCACGACTTCAACTGCATCGCCGCCCGCAGCCATCTCGCCTTCAAGCTCGGGGCCGGCTTGTTTCATCCCAGAGGTGCCATAGGTGGCATCCAGGTCAATAATATCGCGCAGCAGCATTTTGCCGTTCTGCAAGGCATCGTGCCATGTCAGCAAATTGCGGATGGTGATGGGACTTTCGCAGATGCCGCCGATCATCATTTCGCGGCCGGCTTCGATCCGCTTGGCAATGGCGATTTCGCCTTCGCGCGACAACAGTTCAACCGAACCCATTTCGCGCAAGTACATACGCACCGGATCGTCGGTACGACCTACGTCATCTTCGTCGATGTTGCCGCCGGTATAACCTTCAGGTTTGGCTTCTTCGCCCTCGCTTTCAGCGGCCTCGGGCTCTTCCTGCTCTTCAGCTTCGACGACATTGATGCCCATTTCCGAGAGCATCGACATTACATCTTCGATCTGCTCCGAGGACATTTCCTCGGGCGGCAAGGCCGCGTTCAGTTCATCATAAGTGATGTAACCGCGCTCTTTGGCCTTTTGGATGAGTTTCTTGACGTTCTGATTGGTTGAATCGAGCAGCGGCTTATCACCGGGTGCGGCAGCTTCCACCGGCTTGCCGTCTTTGCCTACAGCCGGCGCGGGTGCGGCTTTCGCACTCTTCGCGGCGACTTTGTCCTTTTCCTTGTCTTTCTCTTTGGCGGCGGCAGAGGACTTGGCGGAAGCAGATTTCGCGGCGGGTTTGCTGATTTTATTCATGCGTATATTGGTTCATTTGCTCCGCGAGCGAGTTCATCGCTGCGATGGTTTCTTCAGTCGGGTTGGTAGCCAAAGTTTCACGCAATTGGCGCAGGTCAGCCTCAAGGCTGGACCGCTGATGCCAACCAAACGTGTCGTCCCATCCCTCGGTTGCCTTGGCCGCCTCAGCTTCGGGGCGGGCGAATGCCGCATGGACATAAGTGTCCTCACCCAAAAGGGATTCCAGGTCACGGGCGTACCCTATGCCTGCCAAATGGGTTCTAAGTGTCTGAGAATCAAGGTCCGGTTGATGGGATAGGTGCATTAAGGCGGATTGGCGCACTGAGTCAAGGCGGGAATCGGCCAAAATCATGGCTCCCAGACGCTCCTCCACGTGGTCCAAAATCTCGGGGTGATTCAAGAGCGTGGCCAGCAAAATCTGTTCCCGCAGGCGGTCGACGGCCAGACCGCTGGAGGGCCGGGGCTTTCCCCGCATCGGCATCGGTGCAGGCTTGCCTCGGAAGGGCGCACGGCCAGAGTTGGCACGATTATTGCCGCCACGGTTGCCCCCGGACGTGAATGTCCGCTGAGGCATGAACATGTCCCGCAGGCGCTCTTTAAAGAGCATACGATACTGTTCGCGAACGGCCTGGTCGGCGATTCCCGCCACACGCTCGAAGACCGCCCGCTCAAAGCCCGCACGACGTTCCGGGGTATCGGCCTGGTGCTCGCCCAACACCTGGCGCCAAACGACCTCAGACAGCGCCACAGCGCTGCTGAGGACCTGGGCCATGGCCTCTGGGCCCGATTTGCGGATCAGGTCGTCCGGGTCCTGGCCCGAGGGCAGCAGGGCAAATTGTAGCGATTTGCCCGGCAGCAACTTGGGCAAAGCCAGCGCCGCTGATCGCGCGGCCGCGCGCTGACCGGCTTTGTCGCCGTCGAAACACATGATGGGTTCGGGCACCAGTTTCCACAGCATCTCAAGCTGCGTTTCCGTCAGCGCGGTGCCCAACGGCGCCACGGCATTCGCAAACCCGGCTTGCGCCATGGCAATGACGTCCATGTAGCCTTCGCAGACGACGATCTGGTTTTTGTCGACGACGCTTGGGCGCGCCAACGCCAAGCCGTACAGCAACCCGCCCTTATGAAAGAGCGGCGTTTCCGGCGAATTGAGGTACTTCGGTTCGCCCTCACCCATGATGCGCCCACCGAACGCAACCGGCCTGCCCTTCACATCAAAGATCGGGAACATCACGCGATCACGAAAGAAGTCGAAAGAGTCGCGGCCCTCTTTGCCTTCGTTGATTAGGCGCACTTCTTTCAGGATGTCTTCCGGGTAACCCCGGCGCTTCAATTCGGCTTTCAGCGCGTTGCCCGACGGCGCATAGCCGAGCCGATACTTCTGGATGATCTCGTCGCCCAGGCCACGGCTGTGCAGATAATCCAGGCCCCGCTTGCCTTCAGGCTTATGCAGCGCCGCCTGATAAAACATGCAGGCCGCTTCCACCGCTTCGCGCAGTTTCACCGCGCGCTCGATCACCTGAACATCGCGCGGGTCCTGGCGCGGCATCTCAAGACCCGCCTCTTCCGCCAAACGCTCGACGGCTTCGGGGAATGAGAGATTTTGGGTCTTCATCAAAAACGTGAAGATGTCGCCGTGCTCGTTGGTGGAAAAGCAGTGATAAAAACCCTTCTCGTCGTTCACGGTGAACGACGGGCTCTTTTCATTGCTGAAAGGACTTAGGCCCACATACTCGCGGCCCTTGCGGATCAGCTTCACGCGCCGCCCAACGACACCCGAAACCGAAAGCCGGTTCCTGATTTCATCGAGAAATTGGGGCGGAAAATTCATACGGAAGTTTCGCCAGAGCTAAATGCGTGAGCACACCACAAACACGGTGTGCGCCACAGCCGTTAAGACAAGGCCTGTTTCACCAGCGCGCTGGCCTTGGTGAAATCCATCTGGCCGGCATGCTTTTCCTTCAGCACCGCCATAACGCGCCCCATGTCTTTCAAGCCTTTGGCCTCGATCCCGGCGATGGCGGCTTTCACGGCGGCGTCCACCTCGGCATCGTCCATCTGCTTGGGCATGAAACGCTGGATGACGGCAATTTCCTCGTTTTCCTTCTGGGCCAGTTCGCAGCGTCCGCCCTGCTCGTACAGGGTGATGCTTTCTCGGCGCTGCTTAATCATGCCGTTGAACATCTGCAAAATTTCGTCTTCGGAAATGCCGTCGTAATTGCCTTTACTGCGTGCCGCGATATCGCGGTCCTTCAGGGCGGCCAGAATCAGGCGAATCGTCGAAAGGCCTGCGGCATCTTTACTGCGCATGGCGTCTTTCATGGCTTCGTTCAGAACAGTACGGAGCATGCCAAAGGGCCTTTCACTGGAATGTCATCGGTGTTTTGGAAAGGGCGTAACCTACTCTATGGCCGGTTTCTTGGCAAAAGCGATCAAGCCCCGGAAATACTGAGGTTTTCGAGTTTTCCACAGCCCACCTTCACTTGACTCAAGGGGGTGGTTTCCTTAAACACCCCGGCCAACACGGCGGCTTGCTGACCGGGCGATTCCCTTGCGGGTAATCCGGGCAGCAAATCGGGCAAGAAACGTAATTAAATACATTTGGGGCGTCGTCCAAAACTGTCGCGAAATCCGCGCCGGTAAGGGAAGATGCGAGCCAAAGAGAGGCCAAAACCATGACCACCCTCCTCACGCCCGCTTCTCAGAAAGGGCAGCCCTGATGGCCAATCCCGTTCCGTCTTCCGACCGGGCTCAGCCGAAAGGCGCTACAGCCGTTTTAGTATTGGACGATGGATCGGTGTTTTGGGGGCGAGGCATTGGCGCC
>JAEUKL010000011.1 GCA_016793005.1 Rhodospirillaceae bacterium
CGGCAAGCGTATCGTTGACGCCATGGTGGACTTGCCTTTTGCGCTTCCGACCGCAGTCGCCGGAATCGCGCTGGCCGCCATCTATGCGCCTAATGGCTGGATTGGTGAACTGGTGGCCCCCACCAAGATTGCCTTTACACCCTTGGGCGTGGTGATTGCCCTCACCTTCATCGGCCTTCCCTTTGTCGTGCGCACCGTGCAACCGGTGTTGCAGGACTTAAGCCGTGAAGTCGAAGAAGCCGCCGCCAGCTTGGGCGCAACACGCTGGCAAACTTTCGTGCGCGTCATCTTCCCCGCCATCATGCCATCGCTGCTGACGGGCTATGCGCTGGCTTTCGCGCGCGGCCTCGGCGAATACGGCTCGGTGATTTTCATTGCCGGCAACCTGCCGATGATTTCCGAAATCGCGCCGCTGCTCATTATCGGCAAGCTTGAGCAATACGATTACGCAGGTGCCGCCGCCATCGGCATCGTCATGCTGGCCGTGGCGTTCGTCATTTTGCTGGCTATTAATCTGATCCAGCGCTGGGCGCGTGTGCGCGGCGGTGAAGCATGAGCACCTCCATCAACCACCGCAGCCCCATTGCTGAATCGCCCTTGGTGAAATGGCTGCTGATCGCCACGTCCTTAAGCTTCCTGTTTCTATTCTTGGCGTTGCCGCTACTGACGGTGTTCATTGAAGGCTTGCGCGGCGGGTTGGAACGGTACTGGGCCTCCATCAGCGAGCCTGATGCCATCGCCGCCATCAAGCTAACGGTATTAGCCGCCAGCATTGCGGTGCCGTGCAATCTCATCTTTGGCTTGGCAGCGTCTTGGGCCATTGCGAAATTCGAGTTCCGCGGCAAAAGCGCACTGATCACGCTGATCGACCTGCCCTTCTCGGTCTCGCCCGTTATCGCGGGCCTGATCTACATGTTGCTGTTCGGCAGCCAAGGTTTACTGGGCAAATGGCTGGTCGCCAACGACATTCAAATCATGTTCGCGGTGCCCGGCATTGTGCTGGCGACCATTTTCGTCACCTTTCCGTTCGTGGCGCGCGAACTGATCCCGCTGATGCAGGAACAGGGTACCGAAGATGAAGAAGCCGCGCGTTCATTAGGCGCCAGCGGCTGGCAAACCTTCTTTCGCGTCACACTGCCCAACGTGCGCTGGGCGCTGCTGTACGGCGTGCTGCTGTGTAATGCGCGCGCCATGGGTGAATTTGGCGCGGTGTCGGTCGTGTCAGGCCACATTCGCGGCCTGACCAACACCATGCCGCTGCATGTGGAAATTCTTTACAACGAATACAACTTCATCGCCGCCTTCGCCGTTGCCTCTGTGCTGGCATTCCTGGCGCTGGTGACGTTGATCATCAAAAGCATTCTGGAATGGCGTCATAGCGGCGAAATTTCCGCCGCGCACGTCTGATTGAAGGATACTGGCTCATGGCCGTCATCGATATCAACGCCGTGTCAAAGCACTTCGGGTCGTTCGCGGCCTTGCGCAACGTCAACATGCAGATCGGCGAAGGCGAACTGGTGGCGCTCTTGGGCCCCTCGGGCTCGGGCAAGACCACGTTGCTGCGCATTATCGCTGGGCTGGAATTCGCCGACGAAGGCCAAGTGACGTTTGAAGGTGTCGATGCCGCCAGCAACCCCATGACCAAGCGCCGCGTCGGCTTTGTGTTCCAGCACTATGCGCTGTTTAAGCACATGAGCGTGTTTGAAAACGTGGCTTTTGGTTTGCGCGTGATGCCCAGCAACCAGCGCCCGGCCAATGCCGACATCAAACGCCGCGTGGATGAATTGCTGGAACTGGTGCAGCTCGGCAATCTCGCAGGCCGCTACCCCACGCAGCTGTCGGGCGGACAACGCCAGCGTGTCGCCTTAGCGCGCGCACTGGCCATCGAGCCGCGCGTACTGCTGCTCGACGAACCTTTTGGGGCGCTGGATGCCCGCGTGCGCAAGGACTTACGTCGGTGGTTACGCCGCCTGCACGACGAAATGGGGCTCACCAGTGTCTTCGTGACCCACGACCAGGAAGAAGCGCTTGAACTGGCCGACCGCGTGGTCGTGATGAACAACGGCGAGATCGTGCAGTCAGGCACGCCCAGCGACGTCTACGACATTCCGGCCACGCCGTTTGTGTACGAGTTCCTGGGCAACGTGAACCGTATTCCCTGCAAGCTCGGAGCCGACCGCGCCTCGTTCTGGGGCCAGGAGATTGCTGTGGAAGGCATTCCCGTCAACATTCAAAAGAACGACGGCCTGGCCTATGTGCGCCCGCACGACATTGAAATCGTGGACGGCCGCATGACCTTGGGCCAACCGGCCATTGTACGCCATGTGTCGGTGCTGGGTTCAATCGTGCGTGTGGACTTGGCGGTGGACGGCATGAAGCAATTGGTGGAAATGGAAGTCTCACGCCAGAAGTTCCAGCAGTTAAACTTGCGCACCAGTAACCCAGTGCATGTCCGGGCGCTTACGGCGCGCGCCTTCCCGGCTTAGGCTGTAAAGTCTTCACCAAACGGGGCTTGACCGCCCCTGGTTCTTTGCCCTCAATCGCATATTGGTTTTGAAGATGCGAGAGACTTATGGCGAAGAATGCAATTGCGCCCCGATCCATTGCCGACGGTGAAAAGGATATTGCCGCCTTTGCCCAAGGCTTGGGCAGCGATTTTGCACGCTACGGGTTTGCGGTGGTGGCCGATCACGGCATCGCGCCCGCGGTGATTGATGAGGCCTTTGACCGCACCCGGCGGTTTTTTGCCCTGCCCGAGGACGTAAAGCGCAAGTATCTAGTAGCAGGTGGCGGCGGACAGCGCGGCTACACGCCGTTTGGGATTGA
>JAEUKL010000050.1 GCA_016793005.1 Rhodospirillaceae bacterium
GTGACGGCGGTGGCCGAAAAACGCGGCGATGGCGTCCGCTACTCCTCATCGAATATCCGGCAGTTCCTGAAAGACGGCCAGCCACTGGAAGCTGCCAAACTTCTGGGCCGCTACTGGGAAATCGAAGGCCGCGTCGAGCACGGTGATCAGCGCGGGCGCTTCATGGGCTTCCCGACCGCGAACTTGCCCTATGCCGACTACCTGCACCCGAAGCGCGGCGTTTATGCCGTGCGCACCGGTATCGACCGTGGCGCCCAGACCGAGTGGCACGACGGTGTTGCAAACTTCGGAACGCGCCCGACGTTCGACAAAAAAGATCTGCTGCTGGAAGTGCACCTGTTCGACATGAACATCGACCTTTACCAAAAGCACCTGCGGGTCGCCTTGATCGAGTATCTCCGTCCCGAGCAGAAATTCGATGGGCTGGAGGCGATCAAAGCCCAGATTGTCAAAGATTGCGATGCCGCCCGAATCGCCCTGACGGCGCGCGGTTTCCCGACCGGTCCCGCCCCATTTGTGGCGGTTTAGCTGGGGTTTTGCCCCTGTGTAGACGGCCCAAAAGGCCCTTTGTCCTTGATCGGGTGGGCGCCGGACTGGTACACACCCCACCCATGAAACCGGTCTTTATCCTCGGCGCTGCGGAGCGAATTATTCTCCCCATTCTGTGACCAGAATGGGGCTGCTACGCTATTGAATTCGCTGCGCTTTTTCATTTTCCGGATGCACCGCACGCCATGACGTCCAATTCGCCATCAGACACCAAAGGCCCTGACTACAAGGCCACTGTTTTTCTGCCTACCACCGAATTCCCCATGAAGGCCGGCTTGCCGCAGCTTGAACCCAAGCTGCTTGAGCGCTGGGCCAAGATGGATCTCTACAAAAAGCTTCGCGAAGCAGCCAAAGGCAAACCCAAGTTCGTCCTTCACGATGGCCCGCCGTACGCCAACGGCAATCTTCACATCGGGCACGCGCTGAACAAAATTCTGAAAGACGTCATCGTGCGCTCGCGTCAGATGATGGGCTTTGATGCGCCGTATGTGCCGGGCTGGGACTGCCACGGCCTGCCGATCGAGTGGAAGATCGAGGAAGAGTACCGCGCCAAAGGCAAAAACAAAGACGACGTGCCGGTGGTGGAATTCCGTCGCCAGTGCCGCGCCTTTGCCGAAAAATGGATCGGCGTGCAGAAGGAAGAATTCAAGCGCCTGGGCGTCACCGGCGATTGGGACAACCCTTACACCACTATGGCGTTCACGTCGGAAGCCGCCATCGTGCGCGAGTTGGCCAAATTTGTGATGAACGACAGCATCTACCGGGGTGCGAAGCCGGTGCTGTGGTCTGTCGTGGAAAAAACCGCGCTGGCCGATGCTGAAGTCGAGTACGCCGATCACACATCCACCACAGTGTGGGTGCGCTTCCCCGTTGCTAAGACGGGCGTGAAAGAACTCGAAGGCCAGTCGGTTGTCATCTGGACGACGACGCCGTGGACCTTGCCGGGCAACCGCGCCATTGGGTATGGCCCCGAGATCGACTATGCGATCATCGAAGTGGTGGCGGGCACCGAGAAAAGCTTGGCTCGCGTGGGCGAACGTTTTGCTGTTGCCGAAGCGCTGTTGCCGCAATTGCTGAAAGATACCGGCATCACCGAGCATAAGGTTGTCGCCAAGGTAAAGGGCACAGCTTTGGCCGGCACGGTGTGCAAACACCCGTGGCACGGTAAAGGTTATGACTTCGATGTGCCGTTGTATCCGGGCGCGTTCGTCACCACCGAAGTCGGTACCGGCTTTGTCCACTTGGCGCCGGGTCACGGTGAAGACGACTACGAGCTTTGCCGCGAATACAAAGTGCCGGTGCCCGACACTGTCAACGGCGACGGCTTGTACGTGGCCAGCGTTCCGCTGTTTGCGGGCGATCACGTGTTCAAAGTAGCGCCCAAGGTTGTTGAAGCGCTGAAAGAAGCTGGCGCGCTGTTGCATCATGGCAAACTGGTGCACAGCTATCCGCACTCGTGGCGGTCCAAAGCGCCGTTGATCTTCCGCAATACGCCGCAATGGTTTATTTCGATGGAGAAGAACGGCCTGCGCGAAAAGGCGCTGAAGGCTATCGACAACACCCAATGGGTGCCCGCCGTGGGCCGCAACCGCATCTACTCCATGGTGGAAAGCCGCCCGGATTGGTGTATCTCGCGCCAGCGCCAATGGGGCGTGCCGATCCCGCTGTTCATGAACAACAAGACCGGCGAAGTGCTGAAAGACGCTGATGTGTTCGAGCGCATCGCCTTGGCGGTCGAGAAACAGGGGGCAGATGCCTGGATGACGGTGCCTGCCCAAGAGTTCCTGGGCAACACGTATGCTGCCGCGGAATGGACCCAAGTCAGCGACATTGTTGAAGTGTGGTTTGATTCCGGATCGACGCACGCGTTCGTGCTGGAGCAGCGCCCGGACCTGAAGTGGCCCGCTGATCTCTATCTTGAAGGCTCGGACCAGCATCGCGGCTGGTTCCACACATCGCTGTTGGAAGCCTGTGGCACGCGTGGCCGTGCGCCGTTTGACTCTGTCCTCACGCACGGTTTCGTGTTGGATGAGCAAAGCCGCAAGATGTCGAAGTCCTTGGGCAACGTTGTCGCCCCGCAGGATGTGATGTCGCAATCGGGTGCGGATATCTTGCGCCTGTGGGTGGTGGCGTCCGACTACAGCCAGGATTTGAGCATCGGCCCGAACATCTTGAAGCAGATGAGCGATCTTTACCGCCGCTTACGAAATACTTTGCGCTATCTGTTGGGCAACCTCAGTGGCTTTACGGATGCTGAAAAAGTATCGCCCGCCGACATGCCCGAGTTGGAGCGCTACGTGCTCCATCGTCTGTGGCAGTTGGATCAGGTGATCCGCAACGCCTGCACCACCTACGATTTCCACGGCCTGTTCAACGAACTGCATAACTTCTGCGCGGTGGACTTGTCGGCGTTCTACTTCGATGTGCGCAAGGACGTGCTGTACTGCGATGCGCCGAGCGATGCGCGCCGCCGTGCCGCCCGCACCACGCTCGATATCGTCTACAACTGCCTGGTGAAGTGGCTCGCCCCCTTCATCTGCTTTACGGCGGAAGAGGCGTGGCTGGCGCGTCATCCGGGCGATGACCAGTCGGTGCACTTGCAAAACTTCATGGATATTCCTGTCACCTGGCAGAATGATGCACTAGCCACAAAGTGGCAGACCGTGCGTGATGTGCGCCGCGTTGTCACAGGCGCCTTGGAAGTGGAACGTGCGGCAAAACGCATCGGCTCGTCACTGCAAGCGCACCCGCATGTCTATGTGTCGCAAGCCACACTGGACTTGCTGAAAGACGTGGCCATGGATGACGTGTGCATTACGTCCAGCATCAATCTTGTGGCAGGTGCGGTGCCCGAGGGGGCCTACACCGTGCAGGATGTGAAAGATGTCGGGGTGAAAACCGAGCTTGCGTCGGGCGAGAAATGCCAGCGCTGCTGGAAAGTTTTGCCCGAAGTGAACAAGCAAAAACGCCCCGGCGTGTGTCAGCGCTGCTCCGACGCGGTTGATGCTTTGCCTGCCGTTGCCGCGTAAGCCATCATGCGCTTGGGCCTCATCATTGCCGGACTTGCTTTGGTGGTCGACCAGATCACCAAAGTGATTTTCCTCGGCATGCTGCGGCCCGAGGGTGTCATGGAAACGCCGTTTTTCACCGACACAATTATTGAAGTGCTTCCGGTCTTCAACCTGCGCATGGCATGGAACATGGGCATCAGCTTTTCCATGTTCGACGGCGGCGGGGCGACGACCTACATTCTCTTGGCGGTGCAGATTGCGATTACGGCCGGCCTCTTGTGGTGGCTGCGGAGTCTCAAAGGGTCACTCATTGTAACGGCTACGGGTCTGATTATTGGCGGCGCCATCGGCAATATCATCGACCGGGCCCGCTGGGGGGCGGTGGCCGATTTCTTCGATTTCCACGTGGCGGGCTGGCACTTTGCCACATTTAATGTAGCCGACGCCTGCATCTCGGTAGGGGTTGCGCTATGGTTGCTTGACGCCATCCTCAACCGTCATCAGGATGCGCCCTCGACTTCAGGAGCCGACTAAAAATGTCAAAGCGTACTGCCTCTTTCCTTTGCGTTGTTGCCGCCGCTGCCGCCGTTTCGGGCTGCACCGACACGCGCCGTGCGCTGGGCATTGATAAGTCGGTCCCCGATGAATTTGCGGTTGTCTCGCGTGCGCCGTTAGTGATGCCGCCCGACTTCAACTTGCGTCCGCCGGCTCCCGGTGCTGAACGTCCGCAGGAAGGCACGTCGGCTGATCAGGCGCGCTCGGCCCTGGTGGGTCGCGAGCGCTTGAACCAGTACCGCGCGCGCGGCTTCTCGGCTGGCGAAGTGCGTTTGCTGGAACTGGCGGGCACCGGCAGCGTTTCGCCCGATATCCGCCGTTCTGTTGACCGCGAGACCTCGGCGTTCGCGGCTGAGGAAAAGTCGTTCACCGACAAGTTGGTGTTCTGGAAAGCTGGCGGTGATGACGGTATGCCCATCGATCCTATGGCTGAAAAGAAGCGCCTGGAAGAAAACGCGGCTTTGGGCAAGAAGCCTACCGACGGCGCAACGCCCACCATCTCCAAGGGCGGTAAAGTTCTGGGTGTGTTCTAAGGCTTTAGCCTTATTTCATTTCAATCAACTGCTGGAGCGCGCCCGAGCCGGGATTACGCGCGATCATCGTGCGCGTGTTGCCAAAGCCTGGAATGTTGATCTCCAACGGTGGCGTGTAGACGTCGCAGTTTAAGTTTGCGGCAGCAGTTTGCGCTTCATTCAGGTTCTTCACCACAAATGCTTGCGCAATATAGCCGATGTTGGGCGCGACTGCGTTGACCGTCAAATCAACGCCCGGATAATTCACCGGCTGGCACAAGGCCACTTTGCCGAACATGTGGTTGCCTTGCATGAACTTCACGGCGGTTTTGGCTTTGGCCGGCAGACGCAGGAAATGGTTTTGCTCGGGTGCGGCCATCACCACGTCGATCAGCACACCGGTTTTCAGAACCTTTTCGCCGAATGCTTGCGCCTTTGAAATGTTGCGGACGTTGTGGGCGGCGGTCACAACGGGTGTGTAGCCCTTGGGTGTGCGGCCATGGGCCTTCACATAGGCGTTCATCTGACCGACGCGGGTGTTGGGATCGGTCGACGTTAGCTGCACCAGGTTAATGGCAACGCCATCGGGCCCTTCAAAAATCACTTCCGTCGGCGTGCCCACACTGCCCGACATGAAGTAGTGCTGCGGATCGGACCAGAATTTATAACCCTTGGCAGAGAGCGTTTTGGCGTCGCCCGCAATGTCGTCGGTGTAGAAATTCAAGTTCATCAGGCCGAAGGTCTGCGGCGCATCGCCCATACGAATGCGTTTGCGTTTCGGTGCGTTAAACTCCAGCAGCAGCACGCGGCCTGCCGGGACATTGGGCAGTTCGCAAAACACGGCCGTGGCTTTGCTGCCGGGCGGCAAGTGCCACAATTTTTCGAAGGCTTCACCGTCCCAGGTGAGGGGTGCGCTGGCGGTCAGGCCAATGATGTCGCGGTAAAAGTTTAAGGATTTTTCCATGCTCTCAACGCCGATCACGGCGGCGCTAAGCTGGCTTCCGTCCGGTGCGACAATATCACCCACAATGCTTTTCCTTCGGCAAATGCCCAGTTTGCCAAATGTAAGGAGGGCTGCTGTAAAACCAATCGCCTAAGGCTGCGTTTGTTCGTTTGGCGAAGGTGTGGGGGGCGAAGGTGCAGTGGATGGCATGTTTTGGGGCACAGGTGTCACGAACCGATAGGCCAGCGCATACATGGTGGTGGTCAGCCACAGTACAATGGCGCCCGAGATAGTTCCGACCAACTGCACCGTAATTTGCGTGGACTCCGATGCGGCGGTCTTGGTGCGGACCGCCTCGATGAAATCGGGCAGTGTTCCCGCCAGCAATACGCCAGAGATCGCCGCGATTCCCACGAAGATGATCATCTGAATGCCGGCCATGCTCCAGCCGATAGGCTTGGTCACTGTCCAGGCCTTTTGCAGGTCCATCTCGCCGCCTGCGGCCAGCCTGGCCAAGCCCACTGACCAACGCGACAGCGACATCAAAATAACAGCCAAACCAACGATGCTGAGTGGCACAGCAGCGACAACGCCCAACACTTCATTGATTGCGCCCAGCAGCAACACAATGGTGACGCCGATAAATGCGGCAATCGCGCCCACAAGCGCTATCAGCACCGAGATCAGCAGCATCCAGGCAAAGAATTTCAACTCCAAGAGCGTGATTGTGAAAAAGGGCCGCGTGGCCACGGCGTCGCGCCCGAACAAAATAGTGCGGAACCACGCCACACAAAACGGTGAGAACGCCAGCATTGAGACCACGCTGCTGCCCCAACTGCGAGCACGTTCCACAAATGACTGCGGCGCGACTTCTGTGAAGAACACCACGAGGATGATGTTCACGGCTACGGGCACTGCACCGAACTTTAAGGCTGTTGCGCGCTCGCGCCAGCACAGTGCTAAGACTTCTTTCAACGTTCTCCAAACTGGCATCGCGCGCCCCCGATAAAACAGAACCCGAGGTTACAAAAGCTCCATGTGGAAAGGAAATGCCTAAATTGTATTCGCGGCTTGCGGGGACCGCTTTGCCACACGACTGCAATGTCTTAGGGTGACAGCCGCTCTTTTGACCTGCCCGCCTGAATGAGTGGACCCCCTTCATGATTCGTCGTGTGCTGCCGGCCCTGGCGTTAATGCCAGTTCTGTTGATGTCGCAATCTGCCTCTGCCGAACTGTATGGCGCCGAAGGTGCTGTGCTGTCCAACGGCATGCAGATCGTCGCCATTCCCAATCATCGCGTGCCCGTGGTCTCGCACATGGTGTGGTATCGCACAGGGGCCGCCGACGAACGGCCGGGCAAGTCGGGGATCGCACACTTCCTGGAACACCTGATGTTCAAAGGCACTCCCAAGTATCCAGACGGCGTGATGGACAATGTGGTTGCGCGGAATGGCGGCGACCAGAATGCGTTCACGTCGTTTGATTTCACGGCCTACTACCAGAACATCGCGGTGGATCGCCTGCCGCTGATGATGGACATTGAATCGGACCGGATGCGCAATTTGGTGTTGGATCCCAAAGAAGTGGAAACCGAACGCGAGGTCATCATCGAAGAGCGCCGCATGCGGATCGGCAACCAGCCCGCGGCAATCCTGGACGAGCGCCTGAACGCGGCCCTGTGGCTGACCAACCGCTACGGCACGCCCGTGATCGGCTGGGAAGAAGAAATGCGCGGGCTCACGCACGACGACGCGTTGGAGTTTTACCGCAAGGCTTATGCGCCCGAGAACGCTATCCTGGTGGTGTCGGGCGACATCACGCTGGCACAGCTCAAGCCGCTTGCTGAAAAATACTATGGGGCGATCCCGCGCGCGGGCGAGCCGATGAAGCGCAACCGCTCGACAGAGTTGGCGCCCACGGCCGACGTTAGTGTGACCTACGCTGACAGTCGCGTCAGCCAGCCGCGCTGGTGGCGACGTTGGATTGCGCCCAGCTATAACGTCGGCGACAAAGCCGACGTGTACGCGCTGTCGGTGTTTGAGGAAATCGCCGGCGGCGGCAGCACCTCGAAGTTGTACCGCGCGCTGGTGGTGGACCGCAAAGTCGCTGCCGACGTCAATGCATCTTACGACCCGGGCGCGGTCAGTTATGGCAGTTTCAGTATTTCCGCCAGTCCCAGCCCCGGTGTGACACCTGAAGCTTTGCAGAAGGCCGTGGAAGAAGAAGTCGCCAAGCTGATCAACGGCGGTATTTCCGACGATGATGTGAAGCGCGCCAAAGACCGGATTATCGCGGGTCTTGTGTTCGCCAAAGACTCAAGCCTGGGTGCTGCGCAGGCCGTCGGCGCGATGTTGGTGGTGGGTATTCCATTGGATGAAATAGAGGCCACGCCCGACCGCTTGAAGGCGGTGACGGCGGATCAGGTGCGCAAAGCGGCCCGTAAAGTGATTGAAACGTCGGCGTCGGGAACAGCCATCCTTCTGCCGAAGGAAGGACAATAACCATGACGCGCATGTTCATTCGCTGTTTTTCGTTCGTCGCGGCCCTGGCGTTTGCCGGTAATGCGTACGCGATCAAGGTCGAAGAGGTGAAAAGCCCGGGCGGCATTACGGCCTACCTGGCGCAAGACCGCACCAATCCCATCATCGCCATTTCGTTTATGTTCCAGGGTGGTTCGGCTTTGGACCGCACCGATAAGCTGGGCTTGTCGATCATGGCGTCGGGCCTTCTGGACGAAGGGGCGGGCGACAAGGACAGCTTCGCGTTCCAGTCGGAACTGGAAGACCGCGCCATTTCGCTGCGCTTCAGTGCCGACCGCGATGCTGTGCGCGGCGGGGTGACAACAACGACGCAAGCCTCAGGTGTGGCATTCGATCTGTTGAACCAAGCCATGACCAAGCCGCGCTTCGATGCCGAGCCGGTCGAGCGCGTTCGCCGTCAGATGCTGGTCAGTTTGAAGGCGCAGCAGGAAAACCCTAGTCGCATCGCCAGCCGCACACTTGGCGCTGCACTGTTTGGCGATCATCCCTATGGCCGCGTCGATGACGGCACGCCGGAAACGGTGGCGGCCCTGACGGTTGATGACTTGCGCACCTGGCAGAAAACCCGCCTGACCAAAGACCGCCTGATCGTGGCCGCGGCCGGCGATATCACGCCCAAGCAGTTGGGTGCGGCCCTGGATAAGATTTTTGCCGGCTTGCCGGCCAAAAGCGATGTGCCCTTTGCGGTGCCTGAAGCCAAAGTTTCGGATACGGCGCGCGAAATCAAGATCGACAAGCCGTTGCCGCAAACCATGATCCTGATGGCGCAGCCCAGCATCAAGCGCGCTGATCCTGATTGGTACACGGCCCAAGTGCTGGATTACACCTTTGGGTCGGGCTCGTTCGCCTCGCGCCTGATGGATGAAGTCCGCGAGAAGCGGGGTCTGGCCTACAGCGTGGGGACCTCGATGCAAGCCTTGGCCAGCGCGGGCTACATGGTCGGCAGTGCCGGCACCCGCAGCGAGCAGGCGCGCCAGACCCTGGACATCATGCGCGCCGAGTGGGCCAAGATCCAAAAGGACGGGATCACCGAGGATGAGTTGAACGATGCCAAGCAATACCTCACCGGCGCCTGGCCGTTGCGGTTCTCGTCCACCGGTAGTGTGGCGGAAACGCTGGTCGCCGTGCAAAAGGACAATTTAGGTCTGAATTACCTTGATCAGCGCAACGACTACATCAACGCCGTCACTTTGGCCGATGCCAAACGTGTTGCGGCCAAGCTCTACAAGCCCGAGGCGTTGACGGTGGTGCTGGTGGGGCCTGAGCTCAAGCCGGCCCCCGCAGTGACCGCGCCGTCCGCCCCGGCCAAGAAGCGCCCCGAGCGCGAAAGCAAGGCGCATGCGAACTAAAAGGCGCAATACCGCCACAGTTAAGACGGTATAACACCTTGATCTTGAAGGGGCGGGCGCGGCAGGCCAAACTGCGCCACCTCTGATTTTAATGAGCCGTTGTACGTGAGCGCACCGCTGACCCAGACCGCCGAATGGCAGGCTTTAAAAGCCCATGCTGAGGTTATGGCGGGCGTGCATATGCGCGACCTGTTTGCCGAAGCCCCGGGCCGGTTTTCGGCCCTGTCGCTGCGCGACGGGCAGCTGTTTCTGGATTATTCCAAAAACCGCATCACATCGGAAACGCTGAAGCTGCTGATGGCCTTGGCGGCCGCGCGCGGTGTGGACACAGTCCGCCGCCAGATGTTCGCAGGCGCCAAAATCAACAGTACGGAAAATCGCGCGGTGCTGCATGTGGCCTTGCGCAATCGCAGTGTAGGGGCTGCACCGCCACCACCCGTGATGGTCGACGGTGTTGATGTGATGCCCGACATTCATCACACCCTGAAACGCTTGCGGGAATTCTCCGAGCGTGTGCGGAACGGCACGTGGACCGGCTCGACGGGAAAAAAGATCAAGCACATCGTCAACATCGGCATCGGCGGTTCACACCTGGGCCCGATGTTCGTGGCCGATGCCCTGAAGGACTATCAGCGCGATGATTTGTCGGTGGCATTCATCTCTAACCCCGACCGGACGCAACTGGATGACGTGTTGAAGACCTGCGATCCTGCGGCGACGCTGTTCACCATTTCATCCAAAACATTCACGACCGCCGAAACCATGGCCAATGCGGCCATTGCGCGGGAATGGATCGCCGATAGCCTGGGCGAGCAGGCGATTGCGCGCCACTTTGCGGCGGTGTCGACCAACCATCACGGCACCACGGAATTCGGCATCCCGGCCGAGAGTGTGTTTCCGATGTGGGATTGGGTCGGCGGGCGGTACTCGGTGTGTTCGGCGATTGGCTTGCCGGTAATCCTGGCCTGCGGGTTCGATGCGTTCGATCAACTGCTGGCGGGCGCGCATGCCATGGACCGGCATTTTGAATCGGCACCTTTCGAATACAACATGCCGGTGATTTTGGCGCTGCTGGGCGTGTGGTACGCAAACTTTTTCGATGCGCCGGCCATGGCCATCCTGCCTTACGACCACCGCCTGAAACTGCTGCACGCTCACATTCAGCAGTTGGATATGGAGAGCAACGGCAAGGGTGTTACGCTATCGGGCACGCCGGTCGAGGTGAGTGACGGCCCGGTCATTTTCGGTGGTGGCGGGTCGGATAGTCAGCATTCATTCTTCCAGTTGCTGCATCAGGGGCCGCGTTTAGTCCCGTGCGATTTTATTGCGGCGTTAAAGCCGCATCACGATGCAGACGAAAGCCGCGACCTGTTGTTAGCGAATTGCTTCGCCCAGACCGAAGCCTTGATGAAGGGGCGTGCTGCCAGCGAACTCAGCCATATGTCGGAAAGCTTGAAGCCGCACCGCGTGTTTCCCGGCAATAAGCCCACCAACACGATCCTGCTCGATTCGCTCAATCCCTTTGCCTTGGGCCAACTGATCGCGCTTTACGAGCACAAAGTGTTTGTGCAGGGCGTGATTTGGGGCGTGAACTCCTTCGACCAATGGGGCGTGGAACTGGGCAAGGAACTCGCCAAAAGCCTGCAACCAGCTCTGGCCGGTGAAGCCGTGCTGGGCCCGCGCGACTCGTCCACCGCCGGGCTTGTCGCCGCCTACCTTGAGGCCAAACGCCAGAGCGTGTAGACCGTTGGGCCAATGCCCATACGTCTTTTACCGCCCAACCTTGTCAACCAAATCGCCGCCGGCGAAGTGGTGGAACGCCCTGCGTCCGCCGTAAAAGAATTAATCGAAAATTCTGTCGATGCGGGTGCGACGCGCATTGATCTCACGCTCAATGATGGCGGCAAGTCACTTATCGTCGTGGTCGATAACGGCTGCGGCATGACCTCGCGCGATCTGGCCGTGGCGGTGGACCGTCATGCCACCTCAAAGCTACCCACCGATGATTTGCTCGATATTGGCTTTCTTGGCTTTCGCGGCGAAGCGTTGCCGGCCTTGGGGTCTGTGTCGCGCTTAAGTCTCACCAGCCGCACGGCCGACGCAGATTCCGCCTGGCATATGATGGTCAATGCCGGCACACGCCAGGGCCCGGTCCCCGCGCCGCATCCCCGTGGCACGCGCGTCGAAGTGCGTGACCTGTTTTATGCAACACCGGCGCGGCTGAAGTTCCTGAAGGCCGCTGCGACGGAACTGACTTACGTGATTGATGTGGTGGAGCGCTTGGCGATGGCGCATCCGGAAATCGCGTTTAGTGTCACCGCCGACGGCAAATCGCGGCTGAATTTGCCTGTGGCTCACACGCAAGGTGATTTGTTCGATACGCATTTGGAGCGCTTAACCGCGATCCTGGGTAAGGAATTCGGCGCCAACGCCGTGCCGGTCACGGCCGAGCGCGAGAGTTTGCGGCTTTACGGCTATATTGGCTTGCCGACGCTGAATCGCGGCAACGCGCAAGCCCAGTATCTGTTTGTGAATGGCCGCCCGGTGCGGGACCGCATGCTGCAAGGTGCCGTGCGCGCAGCCTATCAAGACGTGCTGGCCTCGAACCGGCATCCGTATGTGGTGCTGTTCCTTGAGGTGCCGCGGACTGAAGTCGATGTGAACGTCCACCCGGCCAAAGCCGAAGTGCGGTTTAGAGATGCAGGTGTCGTGCGCGGCATGATGATCGGCGCCATCCGCCATACACTGGCGGAATCGGGCCACCGCGCATCGTCCAGTGTGGCCACGGCCGCTTTGGGCGCGTTCCGGCCTGGCCAGTTGCCGGGGCGGCCCTTTGCGGTGTCATCACCGCGCGCCATGGGGGCGGCGCAGGCGTATGATTTCTATGCACCGCAAGATCAACAGCAGGGTTTGGCCGAAACGCCCAACCTGTTTACGCCGCAACCTTCGGCGCCCAGTGTCGCGGCAGAGCAGACGCCCAGCGCTGAGTATCCTTTAGGTGTGGCGCGTGCGCAGGTGCATGAAACCTACATCGTCGCGCAAACACCC
Organism: Rhodospirillaceae bacterium; assembly: GCA_016793005.1. Taxonomy (GTDB): domain Bacteria; phylum Pseudomonadota; class Alphaproteobacteria; order Rhodospirillales; family Rhodospirillaceae. Next base: position 12,508 of record JAEUKL010000050.1, read on the forward strand.
GACGGCATTGTGATCGTCGATCAGCATGCGGCGCACGAGCGCTTGTTGTACGAGCGCATGAAGCAGTCGTTGGGGGATGGCGGTGTTAAGCGGCAGTTGCTGCTGATCCCGGAGATCGTCGAACTTGACGAGGCGCGCGCTGCACGCCTGCTGGCGCGAGCCGAGGAAATGGCGGGGCTGGGGTTGGTGATCGAATCCTTTGGTTCGGGCGCGGTCGCCGTGCGCGAAGTGCCGGCGCTGTTGGGCGAAAGTGATGTCGCCAGCATCTTGCGCGACCTGGCCGATGAACTGGCCGAGTGGGACGAGGGGATGAGCTTGCAGGACCGCCTAGCCGATGTGTGCGGCACGCTGGCGTGCCATTCGGCCATTCGCGCCGGGCGGCGTTTGAATGCGAATGAAATGAATGCGCTGCTGCGTCAAATGGAAGTCACGCCCAATTCGGGCCAGTGCAATCATGGCCGCCCCACCTATGTTGAATTGAAGCTGGCCGATATCGAACGGCTGTTCGGGCGTCGCTAGTCGCATTTGTTAACCCTTGCGGGGATACGCGGGCACGCCCAACGACTTCGGTATTGCAGATGCAAACGTTCTCGGGTTTGATCGCCCTCGGTTGAGGGTGTTGTAGATCATGTTCGCGGAACTGTGGCGTTATTGGACAACGTTTGCCCCCGAGCGCGTGCGCAAGTTTGGATACTTGCAACGCCTGATCGCGCTTGAGTTCCGGCATAAACGCTGTGCCGAAGCGTGGGCCCCGCATTTGCAGCGCTGCCGCAACATCATCACCAAGGCCGCCGACCTGTGCGAGAAACAGAACACGTGCGTTGTTCTGGGCTCGGGCCTTTTGCTGGAAGTTCCGGTTTCTGCTTTGGCGTCGCGGTTCGAGACCGTTTATCTGGTCGACATATTTCACATGCCGTCGGTTCAGGCCGAGGCCAAGAAGCACTTCAACGTTAAACTTCTGACGGGTGATATCACGGGCGTGTTTCAGGCCATGAAGGAGCGCAAAGCACCGGGCCCTAATCAGCCGGCACCCCCGCCGCGCATTCCGCATCTGAAAGATGCTGATTTTATCGTCTCGTGTAACTGCCTCACGCAATTGGCCGGGCCGTTCACACAGCACTTTGAGAAGGAGCGCGGATTTTCAGATCTCGACTCCGATAAGGTGGCGTTTCAAATGATGGAAAAGCACGCGCAAGCCATCGCCGTTGAGGCGACGGGTGTCGGGGTGCTGATCACTGACGTGGAGCGCGACGTGATGGTGGGGGATCGTGTCGTCACACGCACGGATCTGCTGAAAGCCTTTAAGCTGCCGGAAACGCCCACGCATTTGCACAACGAGGAGTGGGATTGGTTGATCGCACCCGCGCCCGAAGAAGACCCGGCCCGCGATATTGTGCATATCGTCGAAGCCAAGGTTTATCAGCGCAACCTCGATGAAAAGAAAGAGGGCGAAGCGGCTGAAGGCAGCACCCCGCCCGAGTTGGATGATCGGTTCGCCGATGCATCACACGCGGCAGAGCCGCAAGACGATACGCAAGCCTAATTGAATTTCAGAAACGCGATCCGCGCGCGGCCATAGCTGCGTTCGTCGATGAGCGCAAAGCCTTCCGGTAAGGCGATGTCCGCTTCCGACTCCACAACCACCAGCGAACCGGGGCGCAGCCATTTCCGCGCTACCAAAGACCCGAGCGTGGCTGGAACTGCATCTGCAGCATAGGGCGGATCCATCAGCACAATGTCACAGGGCTTGGCCGCGGGCGGGAGCGCCATTGCATCCACGTTTAACACGTCGGCGCGGTCGTCGGCATGTATGGCGGCAAGTGCGGCTTTAATGGATTTACAGCTGGTGCGATCTTTTTCAATGAAGACCGCCGAGGCCGCGCCACGCGACAGCGCTTCAAGCCCCAACGCGCCGGTGCCGGCAAAAACATCGGCCACATGCGCGCCATGCAAACGCACACCAAAGGTGTCGGCGGCATGCAGCAGGCGATTGAAAATCGCCTCGCGCGCCCGTTCGCTGGTGGGTCGCAAGTCCTCGGTCGCAAGAACGGGAATTTTACGGCCGCGCCAGACGCCGCCGATGATGCGCAGCCAGCCGCGCCCGGATGGCGCAGGCTTTGACGGCTTGCGCGGGCTTTTAGTCATCGCGATTTTTTGCGCCCAGGTTTACCCTGGAAGGCGGCCTTACCCTCGAAAGCGGTTTTGCCCGGGTACGGCTTTTTGCTGCGCGGTTTAAAGCTGCTGAAGGGTTTCTTTTCGATGGACTCGCGCTCTTCGCGGGCCTTTGTAAACCGTTTGCGGAACGGCTTTTTGTCTCCCGCTTTTCTGTCGACTTGTTTTTTAGCTTTCAGTGTCTCGCGCGGCGCCGCATCGCCCGGGGCGCCATCTTTGCGACCCAGTTGTTCCTGCAACACTTTGCCGGTCACTTCCTCCACCTGGCCGCGCTCCAAGTGGCCCAGCTGGAAAGGCCCATAGGATACACGGATCAGGCGTGTGACTGTTAAGCCCAGATGCGCCAGTACTTTGCGGACTTCGCGGTTCTTGCCTTCGGTCAGCGACATCACCAGCCAGGCGTTGGCGGCCCCTTGTTCGCGCTCGAGCGAGGCCTGAATGGGCCCATAGCGCACGCCTTCAACCGTGACGCCGTTCTTCAGTTCATCCAGGCGTTCGGCAGGCACGCGGCCGTGCACACGCACGCGGTAACGGCGCACCCAACCGCGCGACGGGTGTTCCAATTCGCGCGCAAGCTCACCGTCGTTGGTGAGAAGCAGCAATCCTTCCGAGTTCAAGTCCAGCCGCCCGACGCTGACCACGCGCGGCAACTCTTTCTTCAACTCGTCAAATACCGTGGGCCGGCCTTTCTCATCTTTGTGCGTCGTCACCAGGCCCGCCGGTTTATGATAGCGCCACAGCTTGGTCTTTTCTTTTTGCGGCAGCGGGTTGCCGTCCACAACAATGCTGTCGGTGTCTTTGACGTTGCGTGCGGCCGAGGTCAGCGTTTCGCCGTTTACTTTCACGCGACCATCCGCAATCCAGCGTTCCGCATCGCGGCGCGAGCAAAGACCCGCGCGCGCCAGCACCTTTGCAATGCGCTCGCCTTCAAAAGATTTTTCGGGAGCTTTGCTCATGAGCGGCAGGCCTGAATAAATGCGGCAAAAAGTCTGTTATCGACCGGGCTGATATGAAACTCGGGGTGCCACTGCACGCCGATCACGAATTTGCGGGCCGGGTCTTCAATGCCCTCAATCACGCCGTCGGGGGCGACGGCGTTGACGATGATGTTGTCGGGCACGTCTTTCACGGCCTGATGGTGCGCGCTGTTGACGGGCGCCAGCACAGCGCCGCCGATCTTATGCAGCAGCGTGCCTTCACAGATTGCCACATCATGCCCCGCTTCGTTGCGCGGGTTGGGCTGTTCATGCGCCAGGGGGGCGTTGACTTCATCGGGGATGTGCTGGATCAGTGTGCCGCCCAGGGCGACCGCCAACAACTGTTGGCCGCCGCAAATGCCAAGGATCGGCTTGTCGGCCTTTAACATGGCGCGCGTGATGCCCAGTTCAAAATCCGTGCGGCCTTCCTTCAAGACCACGGTGTCGTGGCGCTCGGGCGCGCCGAACAACGCCGGGTCTACGTCGAAGGCTCCGCCCGAGACCAAAAGGCCGTCGATCATGCCGGCGTAAGTTTCGATCAGGCTGGGTTCATGCGGCAGCACCACGGGCACGCCGCCAGCTTCACGCACGGCCGAGCAATAGTTCTGGCGCAAGGCATACCATGGAAACTTTGAATAACCGCCGGGATCTTCGCTATCGGCGGTAATGCCAATCACGGGGGACCGCATAAAAACCTCAAGGACTACCTGTAAGGCCCTGAGGTGCGCTTAAGCGCTGGCTCTGTCAAGCCGCCATGCGTCTTAGGTGCGCGCCTTAAGGTGATTATAGGCCTTCGAGACCTGGCCTGACGTGACGGCCCCGCTTTGCGAGGGCGGCATGTTGTTGCGGACCATACTGTCCACTAACACTTGCGACATGTCTTCGCCCTTAAAGCCGTTGGACGGCAGGTTTGTAACATCAGCCTGGGTGTCTTCCTCTTCGCCGCCCGTCATCATCATCGGTGCGTTCGAGATCATCCGGGCCAGCTCCTGCATCACGAACCAGGACAGCGTCATGCGTTCGCTGTTGCCTGACCGGATCGCTGAACCAAAGTCCATCATGTTCGGTTGCGCCGGCGACGCGGGTTGGGCGCTGTAAGTTTCCTGGCCGGCATTCATGGCTTTCGCGTCCTCTTCACCGGCCATCGTCGAGGCGATGTCGGCGAAGCGGTCCATCTGCGTGTCAAAGCGCCCGCGGATCAGATCAAGGACTTGAGAAACCGTGCGCGGGCTGCCGCTTTGGGCAAAAAAGATGCTGCGATTTGAACGCGCGGCATCAGGGGTCACGTGCGAGGCATAAATGTTGGGCGCGTTCTTTTCGGCCGTCAGCATCTGGCCGGCACCCGTGGGGCCCAAAAAGTGCGCGAGGTATAAGTCGGCCGCATCAAGTTCGCGGCCCAGGTTCTGACTTAAAGCGTCCGCGTTGTCGCGCGCATACGCTGCGGCAAACTTGGCTGATGCTTCAGGGTCTTCACGCAAGCTTAGGATTTTTTCTTCCACGGCCTTGTTGGCGACGGCTGGCTTGCCCGATGTGCCGGTTCCAATCTGGTCAGCCAGATCGCTATACCCAAACTCCGCGCCGTGACGCTTGAACACATCAAGCCACGTGCCGCGCGTAAATTGGAACAAACCCGTGGCCGACGAGGTCGCTGCCTCGGCGTCAGACTTAAAGCCGCTTTCCTGCGCCGCCTTAGCCAGGAGGTACTGAAAGCTCACGCCCGATTCAGCGCTGGCAACTTGGATGCCTTTTAAGGTCGAGCGCGGAATCTTGGTTCCGGCGACCTGCACCACATCTGAAGCGGGATACGTCATGGGCTTTTCCAATACGTGGCCGGATCGCACGGCCTTGGCCTATTTGACCTGAAACTCTAGGCCCCATTGGTTACTGATTTCTTACCCGTTTCTTAACCATTGCAGGTCGTTAGGGGCTTGAAACATCAGATATATCAGGGGCTTGACCCAGGGCCCGAAGTCCACGACGGTCAGCTTATGTCTGCCCCGAATGCAATCCCTGGTCCTATGGACTTAGCCTTGGCTGAAGCCACCGCCGCAGGTGCGCGCGGTGAGGTGCCTGTGGGTGCGGTCCTGGTGGGGCCAGGCGGCCATGTGATCGCCAAGGCCGGTAACGAAGTGGAAGCGCGCAACGATCCCACCGCGCACGCCGAAATGCTGGTGCTGCGGGCTGCGGCCGAGCACTTGGGAAATCCGCGCTTGGAGGGGTGTGACCTTGTGGTCACCCTTGAACCATGCGCCATGTGCGCCACCGCCATTTCGTTCGCGCGGATCCGGCGCGTTGTGTACGCAGCCTATGACCCTAAGGGCGGCGGCATCGATCATGGCCCGCGCATGTACAGTCAGCCGACATGTCATCATCGACCCGAGGTGGTGGGCGGTGTGCAGGCGCAAAAAGCCGAAAACCTTCTCAAGGACTTTTTTGCACGCCTGCGCACCTGATTGTGTAGTCAAACCCGAAGGCAATGGCCTAAATTGCAGTTATGAAAACAATCATCGCAATATCGGTGGCTTTACTGTTGAGCGGCGTTGCCGCGCACGCTGAGGAAGAAAAAAGCGCGGCCGTCGGGTATGGCGGGGCTTATGTACAATTAAAGCCGCTGATGGCGCCGGTCTGGGCTGCTGACGGCAGCGTAACCTACGAAGCCGTAACCTTGCGTCTTGTATTGGATGTCGGCGAGCGTGAGCGCTTTGCGTGCTTCTCGGCCCCCATCGTGCATGAAAAAATTCTGATGTACTTTTACAGCAATAAGCTGACCGCTGCCGATCTGGTGGCTAAGCGTAAAGAAGTGTTGGAAAAGACGCTGCTGGATGTCGCCATTGGTGCGACGGCCAAGAATTATTATTCGGCGGTGAAGATCATTGATCAGGGCCAGTTGCAGCTTGAAGCCAAGGTGGCGGCCAGTGGTAAAGCCAAGGCCGCCGGGACACCTGAAGAGCAGATGGAGAACAAGTCCAAAACCATGACCAACCAGTGTCAGTAGAATTTGGATTTGTGGTTTTAAAGGTTTGCGATTCCGCTTAAGCCGCGCTCCCACACACTTAAGCAGCGCGACAGTGTGCGGGCTTTCCAATCGTCAGAGTCTTCCGGATAAAACATTTTCTTGATCTCGGCTTTGATCGCTTGGCCTTGTGGCGATGACACATTGCCGTGCAGGTGCAGCCAGTTGTCGGCCCGCACGCTCCGCATCATGGCCTCCGTCGGATAAGTGCCAAACTCAAGGGTGTTGCCGTATACAGCTTTATCAGCCATCAGCCGCGCGATGCCGGTGAGGTTGTAGCCGTCATGTCCGCCGCTGCCGGGGGTCGAGGCAATGACCGTCACGTCGTCGCCCCACACGTCGTGGGCCTTGGTAATGCCGGGGCTACCGTCATCACCCACACAGTAATTCACGCCCATGCCGAAATCGCCCAGGCCGGTGTGAAAATCTAAAATCGCCACATGTTTCGCTTCGACCGAATAAGCGTTCAAGATTTTCA
>JAEUKL010000223.1 GCA_016793005.1 Rhodospirillaceae bacterium
GCATGCCGGCCGGGAAGCCAATGTGCTCGGTGGGGTTGCGCAACGCCTCGATGGGCGTACCGGCGGCAATTTTGCCGTACAAGGGCAGTTCTACCGTTTCGGCGGGCGAGGAGGTTTTGGACGCAGCCCCCGCCATGCCGAAGTTGCCGGAAATGACGTTGGGGGCGAACCCACCCCGGTTCTCGGCGCTGTCGGGCATTTTCAGCACTTCGAGGGCGCGGGCCTTGTGGGGCAGGCGGCGGATGAATCCGCGTTCCTCGAGGGAGCTAATAAGGCGGTGGATTCCCGACTTGGATTTCAGCTGCAGCGCGTCCTTCATTTCATCGAACGAGGGGGCCACGCCCTCCCGGTTCATGCGGTCGCGGATCAGCAAAAGCAGTTGGTACTGTTTTTTGGTGAGCATTGGGGGTTTTATGCCTCCACCGTTAAACTCACCCCTGAGATGCGCCCTAAACGCGGGCCAGAGCAGGGGAACAAAAGTGCAACTTTTAATGTTCTACTTTGGTTCCTCAGCTCCGTCAAGCGCTACCAGCTTTTATTGATACCCATCCAGGCGGCCACCAACACGCACAGCAAGGTGGCATGAACCAGGGGCCGGATGGTCTTGAGGGTGTCCGACATGGCCAACGCGGTACGATCATCCCAGCCAGCAGTCATGGCCGAGTTGGGGTTGATCTTGGCGATCTCGGCGCGCACCGGGCGCAGGCGCTTACGGATCAGGGCGCTGAGGATCATGACCACGCCCAGCAGCAGCACCTTCACCGCCAGCCATTTGGTCTGGATGGGTGAGTTGCCGCCCAACAGCGCGTTCACTCCGTCGTAGACGTTGCCGGCGCCGATCAAAATACGCACCCAGATTTCCAGGCCGTACAGTTTCTGGCCCAAGCCGGAATCTTTGTTGGCCAACAGCAGCAGCGCCACCCACACCAGGCCCACGACCCAGGTGATGGTGATCGCGACCTCGTTGCTGATGCGATAGACGCCAAGGTTGCCGCCCAGCGACACACCCAGCGGCAACAGCAGAATGATGAACAGCGATGAAAAGCCGTTGGCCCACTTAACGATGCGCGCGGCCATCAGGCGTGACTCGGGCAACATGCGTTCGGCGGCAGCCAACTTGGCGGCATAGAACGCGGGCAACTCCACGCCGATAATCAGCGCAAAGGCGACGACGTGAAGAAAGTGAATAAGCTCGATGGATGTCATAACCCCAACCCCAAAAAAGTGACGGCACAGTTTAGCGCAGCAGTGCAGACACGCAAACGCCGACGCATTTCAATGCGCGTGAGTGTGATACGCTGAAAACACTTCTGCGGATTTTTGACTGCAAATGCTCTGGCCAAAACCGCGAGCGCGAGCCCATGCAACTTGCAGGGTTTCTGGTCGTTCTTCGGGTGCGGGCTATTCGATGGCCTTAAACCCTCTGTCCTTCGCCACCAACTTATAAAGCTCGCGCATATATAAAATCGGGGCCAGCGGCGCTTCGATATAGGCTTTGAACTTCCAGTCCTTGCCGTCGTCTTCCATCAGGGCGACACCGCGTATCGAACCACCGATGGGCGCGTCTTCAGTTTTCAAGTGCGTGGTCCATTCGCCTTCAAAGGCGACCATCACCATCTTGTCTCCCATCGGTACGGCGGTGAGGGGCTTGTACGTCACCTTGCCGCCACGGCTGCCTTGGCCCGCATTGGCAAAGTACGCATCGAAGCCAGCCCACGTCGTGATGAAATCTTTTTTCTCTTCGGGCAGATACAAGGGGGCAGGCAAGTCCTTTGCCCAGAAGCCGCGCATGGGTTTGAAATCGCGCGTGCGCCACACGGCTTCCAAGTCGGTGAAAACCTTGGCGATGCGCGGATCAACTCCATTTTGAGTCATGGGCGTCTCCGGCTTTGTGTCAGCGGCGAGGACAGGCGCGCCACCATAAACCGCGCCGAGCAGTAGAACCGCAATCATTGCACGCATGTTCATTCTCCGAGAAAAAAGAGCCAGCTTTCTAATCCGGCGAAATGCCGGCGGCTTTGGTCATGGCCACGGTATCGCCTTCAATGAGCGCAATCGTCGCGAGTGCGGTGGCGGTGTGTTTTTCCTTGCCGTCGATGACGCAGTACACGTCAGCGCTGACGACAACTAATGTGCGGCCCGGTTTTACCACCTTGGCGCGGCAGATCAGTTTGTCGCCCGAGGCTGTGGCGAGGTAATTCAAACTAAAGCCCGCCGTCAGTGTCGTGCGGTCGGCGGGCATGATGGTGGCCGCGGCCGCCGTGGTGGCATTGTCGACCAGGAAGGCCGTGACACCGCCGTGGAACATGCCGAAGTGTTGTAGCAACTCGGGGCGCTTGTTCACCGAGAGCGTGACCGCACCGGGCACGACTTCATCTATTGTGGTGCCCACCAGCTTCATAAAACCCTGCACGCCGACCACGCGCCGGATCAGGTCTTCACGGTGTTTAAATTCGGCATCGGCAGCAGCAGGCGACATTAAGAACCTCCAACGCCAGGGCAGGATGATCGCGCTTGGGCTTACCCTTCGGTAAGGCCTTGACCCTATCGTGACTATAGGCCTCATACTACCGGGCACGCTGCGAGAATACGAGGAACCTATGGGTGCAAGTTGCTGCGACGGACCTCCGCCAGATGTCGACATCCAGCATGACGATAGGTATCGCCGCGTGCTGTGGGCGGTCCTTGCCATCAACGGGGTGATGTTTGTGGCCGAGATCACGGCGGGCCTTTTGGCCGGCTCGGTCTCGCTTCAGGCCGACGCGCTCGACTTCCTTGGCGACACGGCCAACTACGGCATTAGCTTGTTTGTGGTCGGGATGGCTTTGAGATACCGCGCGATGGCCGCCTTGATGAAAGGGGCATCCATGGGTGTTTTTGGGCTGTGGGTTGCCGGTGCGACGGTGCTGAACCTGTTGGGTGGCACAGTTCCGCAGGCAGAGACGATGGGCATTGTCGGTGCACTGGCGTTTGTCGCGAACCTGACGTGTTTTGGGCTTTTGTATGCGTACCGCAATGGCGATGCGAACATGCGCTCTGTCTGGATCTGTTCGCGCAACGATGCACTTGGCAACGTCGCTGTATTGCTCGCGGCGGTCGGTGTCTTTGGAACAGCGCAAGGATGGCCCGATGCCGTTGTCGCCGGGATTATGGCAATCCTGGCGTTGCAAGGTGCCTGGGTGACGATACGCGCAGCAATGAAGGAACTCAAAAGCCCAGAGGCCTTAGCCTCGGGGGCCTAAAGCAGCTGCTTATTTAAGCAAGGTCCTGCTTAGCAGGGGCAGCAAGGACAAATCGCCGACAAAGTGTTGATGACGTCGGCCATGGCCGTTCCGGCCATCAGAATCCCGGCGAGTGCCAGCGCGAAAATTTTCATAAGAACGTCGCGTGATGCGGGGCGATCATAGCTCAACACCGCGGCGTACCAAGACAAAAAGAAAGAGGTAGTTGCCGGCTTGTGATAGGGAACCATGGCCCTGGGCCATAGGCTTCCATCACTATTGCATGACTCGGGTACGATTACGCCGCTTTGTTGATATCGGTCAGGAAGCCGTCGACTTCGGCGCGCAGCGATTCGGAGTGCGTGTTGATCTCTTGCGCGGCGCGCAGCACATCGTGCGACACTTCGCCGGTTTGAGCTGCGGCTTTGCTGACGCCCGCGATATTGGTGCTGACCAACAGTGTGCCATTAGCGGCTTGTTCAACGTTGCGGGCGATTTCGGCGGTGGCGGTACTTTGCTCTTCCACCGCTGCGGCAATCGAGCTCGACACTTCTTCGATCTGCGAGATGGTCGAGAAAATGCTCTCAATAGCCTGGACAGAGTCTTTAGTCGCCCGCTGTACGCCGGTAATTTGAGTTGAAATCTGTTCCGTCGCCTTGGCCGTTTGCGTGGCTAGGTTCTTCACTTCCGATGCAACCACCGCGAAACCTTTGCCGGCTTCACCGGCGCGGGCGGCTTCAATAGTGGCATTCAGGGCCAGCAGGTTGGTCTGCTCGGCAATCTCGGTGATGAGCGCCACCACTTCGCCGATTTTCTGCGCCGTCGTGTCCAGTTCCGCGACGGTTACCTTGGCGCGGTTCGCTTCGGACACGGCTGTCGATGCAATCTGGCTAGAGGTTGCAACCTGTTGGGTAATTTCCTTAATCGAAATTGACAATTCTTCTGCGGCCGAGGCAACGGTTTGTACGTTGGTCGATGCACGTTCAGAGGCCGTGGCGACGTTGTTCGACTGTGTGTTCGTGGCTTCAGCTGAGCTTTGCATCGTCTGGGCCGAAGCTTTTAACTGCGTGCCTGTGGCGCTGACGGCGCTGAGGGCGAGGCGCACTATGTTATCAAATTTCTTGGTGCGCGAGGCAATTGCTTCAGCGCGGGCCGCTTTGGCGGTTTGTTCGGCTTCACGCACAGCGGTCAGTTCATCGGCGCGGACTTTGTTGTCTTTGAACACCTGCACTGCTTCGGCCATAGCGCGGATTTCGTCACGGCGGTCCAAGCCCGGCACCTGCACACGGGCGTTGCCGTTGGCAAGTTCCGTCATGGCGTCGGCGATTGCACCGATGGGGCGGGTAATGGAGTTGGCGCTGAGGAAACTG
>JAEUKL010000134.1 GCA_016793005.1 Rhodospirillaceae bacterium
GTCCGCGGCCCGGCGTTCAGGGTCGCGACGGCCAGCCCGCGCCGTCATTTACCGAACGGCGCATCAACATGACCGTGTTCAAAAAACAAGCCGACGGCGCCTGGCTGATCGACCGCTTCTTCGACACCACGCCGCCCGAGCCGAAGCCCTAAAAAAACGGCTAAAAACCCGCGCTTTAACAACGCCTTACAAAGCGCCTTACCGCCAACCTTAAAAAGCCGCGCCTGGGCCACATTTGCCGATCATGTTGCCCGGCATGAAACGCTTTATTGCTTTGGCTGCAGTTTTGCTGTTGCCCGCCGCGGGCCTGATGGCACAAGCCCGGCCCGCGCAACCCCAACAGCCGCCCATTACCGCACCCGGCATCACAGCCCCCGGTATCACGAAAGACATGCTCGACAAACAAGCGCCGCAGCCGCCGCAACTGGTGTGCTTTAATCCTGGCGACGTGAAAGCATTTCAGTATCGCGCCGCGACCAACAGCCTGCGCGTTACCACATCGCCCGAGCAAAACTATGATGTGTCATTCTTTGTCCCGTGCGGCGGCTTGGCATCAACTGATGCGCTAACCTTCGATGGCGTCACCAACGATCAGGTGTGCGGCACCGGCGTTGAAAGCGTGGTGTTTTACAGCACCGAACAGGGCCCCAAGCGCTGCAGCATCCGTGACGTGAAGCAACAGCCATCCGTGGCGCACGTGGGACGGTAGGCTTATAATTGAGGCAACGCCGAGGGAATTTACCATGCGTGCTTTGTCTCAAACCTGTCTTGCTGTGATCGCGCTGTTGACAGCAAATTGTTCTACCTCAGGTGCCGATCAATCCGCATCATCACAACGCGTCTGTTTCGACCCCGATCATGTGCGCAATTTTCAGTACCAGGCGCGCAACACCATGATGGTCGAGACATTCAAGCGCGAAAAATTCCTGCTCACACTTAGCGGCGTGTGTCCCGATCTTGAGTCCGCCAACGGCATCGGCTTTACCGATATTTATGCGGGCGACGTGTGCAGCAACACGCGCGCCAGCCTTGTCTACAATGGCATGTCCTTCGGCCGTCAAAGTTGCCGCATCGCCAACGTTGAACGTGCGCCCGAGTCTCCTCCGGCTGGGCCTTCGCCGCGAGAATGATGTTAAGCCTTTGCAGGCTCTGGTTCTGAAAACGTAACATAGTCTTTTTGTTCGCTGCGCGATGGAAGGCGAAGAAAATCAGACCTTTGTGGAAATGTATTTCACTGGCTAACGGTGTCGGGACTTGCCAAAGCCGCCCGCAAACACCGAAACTCGTCCCCTCTTTTGAGCGACGACATCTACTGAACAGGGGAAGTAAATGGTGAACTTCAAACTCGTATCCGCCGTGGCTGCGGCGGCATTGGCCCTTGCGGCCTGTGACCAAAAGCCAGCTGCACCCAAAGCCGACGCCAACAATCCGCTGGCCGGCAAAACGATGCAGGAACGCGCGGCGGCCATGGCGCCCACCATTGGGCCCGGCACGGAACTGCCGACGACGGTGATCCCGAATATTCCGGAAGCCGCCGAAGCCTACTACGGCAAAGATTCCAAAACCCTCATCGCCCAAACCCGTGACCCGGATGCGGTGAAAACATCCATGGGCACCAACGGCGCGCTGACGTACGTCTTCACCGATGACGGCAGCATGGTCCAGCGCGTGAACGATCATGGCCAGGATGCCTGCTCGTACATTTTCCCGGACGGCAAGCGCGTGGTGTTTACCTCGACGCGCGACCACATGGATATGCCGGTCGGCAACTGGTCTGACTCGAACGACTATCCGCAAGGCTCGGAACTTTACATTGCCGATATCGATGGCAAGAACGTCGTGCGCCTGACCAACAACACCAACTACGAAGCCGAAGTGTCGGTGTCGCATGATGGTACGAAATTGGTGTTCGGCCGCCAGATCGACGGCAAGATGGACTTGTGGATCATGAACGCCGACGGCACGGGCGAGCGTCAGCTCACCTTCACAGGCGACTGGCAGGAGGGCGCCCCGTTCTTCATGCCGGGTGACGAGCGCATCATGTTCCGCGCCTGGCGCGCATCCGAATACGGCAAAATCCGCCCAACACCCATGACTGTGTTCACCATCAAGACCGACGGCACCGATTGGCGCCGTTACACCTATGATGGCGACATGAACTGGGCGCCGTTCCCGGCGCCGGATGGCCGTCACTACGTCTTTGTGCGCGTCACCGACAAAGAGAAGAACGATTGGGATGTGTACCTGGGTGACCTGGCGGGCACGCCGCCGAAACGCCTGACCTTCCATGAAGGCTTCGATGGCCTGCCCAGCATGTCGCCCGATGGCAAGAAAGTGGCCTTTGCGCGCTCAACCGGCCCAGGCTTCATGTCGGGTTTAAAAACCTTCGTGATGGATATTTCATCTCTGGGGATTGGCACCACGAACCTGTTTAACCCCGAGTGGGGCCTGCCGATGCAGGATGATCCGAAGCCGGCAGACGCTGCACCTGCCGCAGCGCCGGCCGAAGCGCCGAAACAGCAGTAGCACTTCGAGACAACGCACCGCCGCCCCTTCAAGGGCGGCGGTTTGCGTATGGGGGATGCGTCAACAAAGTCAGTCATGAGACGGAGAGGGGACTGGTATGACCACGCGGGGTTACAAGACAATTTTAAGTGCGGTGGCAGTGTTATGTGCGGCGCAGATTGCTGTTGCTGCGGATACGCCGCCCAAAGGGGCGATTGAGACGGGCAAGGAACTGCCCCTCTACATGATCCCCAATATCCCTGAAGCGGCGGAAGCCTATTGGGCGCCCGACAGCCGCCACCTGATCGCGCAAACGCGCGACAAGGACGCGGTGAAGACGCCCTTCGGCGGCCTTGGCGCACTGACATATATTTTCTCTGACGACGGCAAAGAGGTCTGGCGCGTGAATGATCGCGGCCAGGATGCCTGCTCGTTCTTCTTCCCCGACGGCAAGCGTGTGATCTGGACGTCGACACGCGACAACCTCAACATGCCGGTGGGCAACTGGTCGGACTCGAACGAATACCCCCAAGGCGGCGAGCTTTATACGTCCGACTGGGACGGCAAGAACGTCAAACGCCTGACCAATAACCAGTACTACGAAGCCGAAGTGTCGGTGTCGCCCGACGGTCAATGGATTGCCTTCGGCCGCCAGATCAACGGCAACATGGACATCTGGGTCATGAAGGCCGACGGCACCGAAGAGCATCAGGTGACGAAGACCGATGATTGGCAGGAGGGTGCCCCCTTCTTCATGAAGGACAACAAGACCATCATCTTCCGCGCCTGGCTGAAAGAGGACTACGGCAAGGTGAAGCCCACACCCATGACCATCTTCACCATCGAGCGTGACGGCACGAACTGGCGTCGCCATACCTATGACCGGGGTATGAATTGGCATCCCACGCCAGCGCCGGATGGCCGCCACTATGTTTATGTGCGCGCGCTGAATGAAACGAACTGGGAAATTTATCTGGGCGACTTGGCGGGCGGGCCGCACCGCCGCCTGACCTACAACGACCAGATCGACATTCTGGCGCACATCTCGCCCGACGGGAAAAAGATGAACTGGGGCCGCGCCACGGGTGAAAAGTTCATGAGCAACATCAAGACATTCGTCATGGATATCTCGTCGCTGGACGTGGGGCCGGATAAATACGTGCCTTTCAACCCCAATTGGGGCGAAGCCATGCCGGCGGCCAAAGCGAAGCCTTAGCCGAAGCCCGAAAATAAAGACTACACCGGGCCTTTCTGTTTTATTTCAGCTATTAAGCTGCGCTCTATCGTGAAGGCGATAGAGCGCAGCCCCGCTTTGCGCTAAATTCCTCTCACGCGTTTGTGAAGTCGTCACAGGATGTGGCAAGGGGGATTCATGATCGCAGCATTGAAGCGTCCGCCGTTCATCGGCGCAGCTGCGTTTGCATTGGTGTTTATTTTCACGGCCATCGGTCACTCCATCATGGTGTTGATCATGGACGTGTTTCAGGGCGCGCAATTCTGGGCGGCCTTCGCGCAAGGCTTGCTGGGCGCTGCGCTGGTCTATATCGGCGTGCGCTACAACGACAACGAAAATGCCGCCACCTGGCTGGGTTACTTCGGCGGTACGTTCCTGTGGGCGGGCTGGGTGGAATTCAGCTACGTCTACTACTCACGCCACGTGGGCATCGAACCGCTTGATCTTGGTGGCGGCCACAAGCAACTGCCCGAATACATGCTGCTGCCGTCCGGCATCGGCTTACTCGCCAGCACGCTGGTGTTTTTCTACTTCAACCGCGAGACGCGCTGTAACGCCTTCCGCTGGATGCACAAGCATCTGCATACGCCGGTGGGCAAGCCGACGCTGAACTATCAGCGCAATATCTCGACGCTTGTCGCCATGGAGAAATTCTACATCACGTGGTTCTTCTACGTGCTGCTGCTGGTGATGTACGACCGCCGCATCGTCGGCGCCGAACATCCGGCCATGTACGTGATGTTCTTCCTGTTTGTGGTCTGGTCGATCTACCTGTTGAACCGCTTGCGCAAGTTCACGCGCCTGCCGTCTGCGTTCAGGTACGGCATTGCCACCGCATTGGTGGCCTGGAACACAGTGGAAATTCTGGGCCGCTGGCGGTTCCTCAAAGAAGTGTGGGTCGAGCCGCAAAAGTACGTCCTGCACATGAGCATCATCGTGGCGGCCTTCATTACCGTGGGCGTGATCTTCGCGCTGTTCCCCAGCGCCGAGCAGCCCGACAAAGAGGGGCCGACGCCCCAGCCGGCCGAATAAAAACACACAAGCGACGAAATAAAGAGGAATTATAAAATGCTATCGATACTGAAACGGCCGCCATTCATCGGCATTTTTGCCTTTATGCTGGTCCTGCTGTTGCAAGGCCTGGGGCATGCCCAGATGGTCCTGCAAGAAAAAATCTTCGGTCATGAGTACGTCTACTGGTCAGCCTTCATCATGGGTGTGATGGGCATGGGCCTGGTCTATTGGGGCGTGCGCATGAACCACAACGAAAATGCCGCCACCTGGCTGGGCTTTTTCGGCGGTACCTACATCTGGGACGGCTGGTGTGAATTTTCGTACGTCTATTACGCCAATCACTTGGCCGTGCCGCATCTGATCGAGAACGGTGAAATTGCCACCCGCGCTGAATACCTGCTGATGCCGTCATCCATCGGCGTGCTGCTCTCAACGCTGGTGTTCTTCTTCTTCAACCGCGAGACCCGCTGCAACGCGTTCCGCTGGCTGCACCGCAACCTGCATCTGCCGGTGGGCAAGCCCACACAGAACTACATGCGCAATATCTCCACCATCGTGGCGATGGAAACCTTGTATCTGATCTGGTTCTTCTACCTGTTCCTGCTGATCATCTACGACAAACAGATCCTGGGTGATGATCATTGGGCTATGTACCCGATCCTGTTCACGCTGATTGTCTGGTCGGTGTACTTGCTGAACCGCCTGCGCAAATTCAGCCGTCTGCCCTCTGCGTTTAGATACGCCATTCCAACGGCGATTATCTGCTGGAACACGATTGAAATTATGGGCCGGTGGAATTTGTTCACCGAAGTCTGGATTGAGCCGCAGAAATACACGACGCATGTGCTGGTGATTCTGGGCGCCTTCGTGACGGTCGCCATTATCTTCGCCTTGTTCCCAGGCGTTGATAAGCCCGACGAAGACCCCAAAGTACAACCGGCGGAATAAACATCTCCGCAAAGCAAAACGGCCTCTCATCAGAGAGGCCGTTTTTTTGTTCGCCGTAGCGTATTTTTTTACTGCGTAACGGCCGAGGTCTTTTTCTCGGGCGGCTGATAGCCTTTCACCTTCACGGTGATCATGCCGTCGTCCTGCCAGGGACTCACTTCCAAATCCACGCCCAGCAGCTTCGCGTAGCCGGCCATGCGCGGGATGGTCCAGTTTTCGTGGATCCACTTTTCCGTCATGTTGTGCTGGCCCATGCGGGTGGTTTGCGCGAGCACGTTGCCGAAGGGGCTTTTGTAGCGGCGCATGCCGGGCTCGCTCTGGGTGTCGAGCACCAGTTGCCAGTGGCACGTGGTCTGATCGAAGACGGCTTTCAGCGCCTGGTCTTTGTCGCCGGTCTTTTCGACAATCTTGGCGGCGCGCTTCAACATCGGGGACTGGGTTTTAATTTCTTCCTCCACACCTTCGGCCACCAGGTTGCGGTCCTTCATAAACTGCAAATGGCTTAAGGTGGATTTCACCAGCGCGTCATTCACTTCGTGCTGATAGCCGCCGTTATCTTCCAGGGTTTTGACAACCATGTTCATGATCAGGCCCAGGTCGCGCTCGCGGCCTTCAAAGCCGGTGTAGCGGCCCAGCGTTTTTTCCGGCTTCACGTTCGGGTCGACCGGCTTGCCGAAGGGAGTGTCGGCCGCAATGGCGGGCAGCGCTAAGCCAACCGTCAGCGCAACGGCAGCAGTGAGTGTCTTGAACGTCATGATGGCCTCCCCGGCGATGAATGGACGCGTATCTTATACAAAACCTGGGGCCCCAACGAGAGAGCGCGTAACCCCACTCGTCCGTGATCGACCACGCTGTGGCCGGGGGGTTGTGTTTTGCCCTGTCGCCCCGCACTGTCGGGCGGCTTTTTGCAATGCACTGAGGGGCCTGCCTTAATGTCACTGTCCGCGCCCGCAGCGGCCATTACCGACGATCATCGCCGCCGTGCGCTGGTGTTACTGTTCCTGGTTTCGTTGTTCAACTACGGCGACCGCAACATGATCGGTGTGCTGGTGCCCGCCATCAAAGCCGACCTGGGCTTAAGCGACACAGAGATTGGATTCATCACCGGACTCGCGTTCTCATTGTTTTATGCGCTGATGGGAATTCCGATCGCGCGGCTGGCCGACACCATTTCGCGCCGCGGCGTGATCTCGATTGCGCTGGCCGTGTGGAGCGCCATGACCTGCGCGTGCGGGCTCGCGCAAAACTTCGTGCAGTTGGCGTTGGCGCGTGTGTTGGTCGGCGTGGGCGAGGCCGGCGCCACGCCGCCATCCCACGCGATCATTGCCGATCTGTTTCCCAAAGCGCGCCGAGCCTTTGCGCTCTCGGTCTACGCTTTCGGCTCGCCCATGGGCGTGATTATCGCGTACCTGGCGGGCGCGTGGCTGACGCAAGAATACGGCTGGCGCGTGACGCTATTTGTTTTTGGCTTGCCAGGCATCATCGTTGCTTTGGTCATCTATAAGTTTTTACCTGAGCCGCCGCGCGGCCTGTCTGAATTGCGCGACGGCGAGCCGCCGATCACGCCTGCGCGACTGGGTGAAGCGATGCGCACATTGTTATCGCGCCCGGCCTTTCGTCAGAACGCATTTGCCTCGGGGCTATTCGCATTCCTGTGGTTCGGCCTGTTGTCATGGGTACCGTCGTTTTTCACGCGCACGCACAACATGCCCATTGCCGAAGTTGGGGCCTGGTTGTCGCTGGCCTTGGGGGTGTCGCAGCTGATCGGTGTGTGGCTGGGTGGGGTGCTGGGCGATAAACTCGCCGTGCGCGACGTGCGCTGGTATCCATGGTTGTGTTCCATCTCCATGATCGGCTCGGCGCCGCTGTATCTCATCGTGTTCCTGACGTCTGACCCCATGATTGCGCTGTTTGCCCTGTTCGGGGCCGTCACCATCTCGATCATGCAAAGCGGGCCGCAGCATTGGATCACGCAAGCGGTCGCGGGCCCGCGCATGCGCGCGACCGCCACCGCGACCTATCTGTTGATCGTCAACCTTATTTCGGGCTTCGGCGCGCAGGTGGTGGGAATCCTCAGCGATGCCTTTCAGCCCACCTATGGCGTGGACTCGTTGGGGCGCGCTTTATTGCTGGTGGGTGTGGTCTTAAGTGTGTGGTCGGCGCTGCATTTCTGGCTGATCGGACGTACGCTAACCGCAGACATCGCCAAATCATGACCAAGTTGACCTCTGAAAACATGAACCTTGCCGCGCGCATCGAGGCGCATGCGCTTAAGGCCTGGCCTGCGCCGGGTGAAATGAATTTCGACGGCTGGCGTGTGAAAATCTCAGGAGGCTTTAGCCAGCGTCAGGACAGCGTGACCCCCTTAGAACGCGGGCAGTTGGGGCTTGAAGAGAAAATCCGCTGGTGCGAGCGCTTTTACTTCGACCGGCATATGGCGTGCGCCGTCAGGCTGACCGATCTTTACGACGATGAGATGTTGCTGCCGTGGCTTGAGGCACGCGGCTATCGGTCGCAAGGCCTCACGCACGTGATGGTCGCCGACGTGACAGCCGCCGCCGAAAAACCGCCGGAACATGTATCGTTCGCCGATCAGGCCAGCGATGATTGGTTTGGTACCGCCATGATGGTCGATAAACGCGCTGTCATGCACGCCGACGCATTGATTTTCACGATGACGCATTTGCCATGGCCCCATGTTTTTGTTGAAGCCGGAAACGGCGTTATCGGCGGCGAAGGCGGCACGGTTGCCATTGGCTGCGGCGTAATTGGGCCTGAAAAAACGACTCAAGACCTGATGGGCATTTTCAGCATGCGCA
>JAEUKL010000225.1 GCA_016793005.1 Rhodospirillaceae bacterium
TACAAGAATACGTCATATTCTTATGACATTTTTTTCGGAATCGGCTAATCCTGTCGCCTGGTAACGCCGTATAATTCCTAGATGGTTGCAAGCCATCTCTGGTGTGGCCATCGCTTGTGTGGGGAGTGACTGAAATGCTGATCAACAACTGGTACGTCGCGGCGCGGTCTTCTGAGGTGAGCAATAAGCCCTTCGGGTCGCGCATGCTGGGTCTCGACTTTGTCCTGTTCCGTGATGCGGACGGCAAGGCCCATTGCCTGAGTGACGTCTGCTGCCACCGCGGCGGCGCTTTGCAGCACGGTCAGATCAACAATGATCATGTTGCGTGCCCTTATCATGGTTGGGAGTTCAATACCGGCGGTGCATGCACCAAGATCCCGGCCATGGGGGATGGCGTAAGCATTCCCAAGCGTGCGCGCATCGATAGTTACCCGGTCGAGGAACGTTTGGGTTTCATCTGGGTGTTCTTAGGCGATGCCGACGAAAAAGACCGCCCTGAAATCCCCATGTGGTTCGAGCCGTTCTTGAATGCGCCCGACACGTGGCGGGTAATTTCGTACGATTATCTTTACAGCGATGTGAACTGGGTGCGCTTGGGCGAGAACTCGACCGATACCGCCCATCCGTCGTTTGTGCACAAGGCGTTTGGGAACCGCATGAGCCCCAAGGCAAACATCGTTCCCATTCAAGAGACAGCATACGGTGCGCGCACCGTGCGTGAACGTGCCGCTCCGCCACTGGCGCAAAAAACCGGCGCGATTGCGAAGATTCTGCCGACCGACCGCAAGACAACCCGGGTTACTTTGGAGTTCTCGATGGTGGGCATCACTGAGATGCTCTACCAGGAAATGACCACCGAGATCACGCAGGTGCTGTTCTCGACCCGTACGCCGATTGATGAGTACAACACCAAGAGCTATGGCTTCCAGGCGCGTAACTTCCTGATGGAGCCCGAGCATGACCCCGAGCGCTTGAAGGGCTTGCTGCAAGCTGCGCGTGAAGACCACGACATCGTGCGCTTCGTGAAACCCAAGCTCACTCCGAAGTCGACCACTGAAGAATTCCTGATCGAATCAGACGGCATGGAACTGACCTATCGCCGCAAGGCGCAAGAATACGCCCGCAAGTTCGGCGCCATTGATCGGGATGCGGTTGCGCGCCAGACCCCCAATCAGATCATGGTCATTCCGTCACCCTTGCGCAAAGCAGACCCGAAGGGCTGGGTCCACAAGACGGTCCCGCTCGAAGGTGCGGCCTCGTCAGAGGTGATGGCTGCGGAATAAACTCGGCGCATGACAACGCGCCATATGAAGATCTCCTCATTCCGAAACGCGGCGTTTGCCGCGTTTCTTTTTTCTGTGCTGTCGGTTAGCGCGCCCGTTCATGCGGGTGCAGGCAGTGCTATTCCGGCCGTTAAGGCCGAGACCCTGAACAAAACCAAGATCGAGGTGCCGCAAGGCTTTACGGCCGCACACAACGTGCTGTTGTTCAGTTTCGGCCGTGACATGCAGAAAGCCGTCGATGACTGGGACGCGGCTCTTGCGCCTGATCGTGATGGCGTGAACGTCCAAGTCTACAATATGCCGGTGATCCCCAATCCAGGGGGCCTGGTGCGTGGCTTCATCTCGGGCGGTATGCGCGACATCTACAAAGATAAAAACCTTCGCGACCGGGTCATCGTTCTTTACGTCGAAGAGAAAACCTACATGCCGGCCCTGGGCGTCACCGATAAGACAGCGCCCCTGATTGTCATCACCGACAAGGCCGGTGTTGAAGTGGGGCGCGTGCAATCCGCTTTAAACGATGATGCACTGGCCCTCGTGCGGAGCACGCTTAAGCCCTAGTGCGAAGCACGCTTAAGCCCTAGTGCGAAGCACGCGCATAACCGTCGTGCGAAGCACGTTTAAGCCCTCGTGCGGGGCACGCGCATAACCAAGGTGCGGTCTTTGGCATAGAAGGCCGCCGAAGAGGCCCGCATATCTTTTAGTACTTTGCGCTTGTGAACGGGTCGGGGCCTGACGCTGGTCGCCGCCATGTGAAAGCGCGGTCGGTTATGTTTGCCTTATTTGCCATCGTCTTTGTAGGCCTCTTGGGGGTGACGCTGGTCATCCCGCTGTTCCCGTTTTTTGCTTACCGCGTCAATGCCGGCCCCGACATGATTACCGCCATCATGGCTGTGTATGCGGCGGGCCAGTTCGTGGCCGCGCCATTCTGGGGCAAGGTCAGCGATAGCATCGGGCGCAAGCCGGTGTTCCTGATCAGCACCGTGGGTGGTGTGTTCTCCTATGTGCTGCTGGGCTTTGCCGATTCCATCGAAATGTTGCTGCTGTCACGCGCCATCGGTGGGTTGATGGCGGGCAACGTCGCTGTCGCCTTTGCCAGCATGTCCGACCTCACCACCAACGAAAACCGCGCCAAGGGCATGGGGCTGATCGGCGGGGCCTTCAACTTGGGCTTTATTGCAGGCCCCGCCATGGGCGGAATTTTGGCCGGC
This sequence comes from Rhodospirillaceae bacterium, assembly GCA_016793005.1. GTDB lineage: Bacteria > Pseudomonadota > Alphaproteobacteria > Rhodospirillales > Rhodospirillaceae. Next base: position 2,495 of record JAEUKL010000225.1, read on the forward strand.
AACGATGCCGCCACCGCCAACCTGCCCATGATCGCCATGGTGGCGGGTGGGATGAGCGCGGTCGCGTTCTGTGCAACATTATTTTTCCTGCCCGAGAGCCTGCCGCCCGAGAAACGCAAAACCAGACGTGATGCGGCTGCGGCCTTTGCGGCT
>JAEUKL010000228.1 GCA_016793005.1 Rhodospirillaceae bacterium
GCGCTCCATCATGTTCTGTGGCGGACGGATCACCAACAAAGCGAACACCGCCCACAGGCCTAGGGCTGTTCCAACGGCAACACCGGTCCAGGCGATAAACGCTGCCGTCATTGCGGCCAGGATCGACAGTGCCGCCCAAAACGCTGTGGTGCGCACCCACCGCGATGTTTTCTGATAATCCGTCAACGCGCCCTACCTACGCCTGCCGCAACGCCTATTAAGGCTTGTAGGTACAAAGTGGGCGATATTCAAAAGAATTGATGTTCAGGCACCGGATGAATCTGGTTGTTCGCCGCGCGCCAGCCACTCATCAACCCCTTTTTGCGACAGGATAATGCGCACGGCATCGGCCCGGTTGGTGGCGTTGATTTTGCGATAAACGTTGCGCAAGTGCACCTTCACGGTCACTTCCTGCAAGTCGAGTTTCAGGGCGATTTCTTTGTTACTTTTGCCGCTGATCAGCAGCCGCAGCACAGCTGACTCGCGATGGCTTAAGCGTGACAAGCCGCCAGGAATTTCAGCCATCGGCGCAGCGCTCACAGGTGCGGCGGCAGCCATGCTGCTGACATTGAGTAACGCCGGCGGCACGTAGGTTTCACCGTCCAGCACCAAACGCAACGCCGTTACCAGCGACTTGCCGCTCATCGTCTTGGGGATGTAGCCGTTAGCACCGTTGCGCAGTGCTCCAGCAATCACGGCGCTATCGGCATTAGCCGAAATGATCACGATCAGCGGCTTCCCAAAAGCCTTGCGTACATCGCTGATGCTATCGACACCCTTCATACCCGGCATTTGTAGATCCAAAAGAATCATGTCCGGTTTGAAATTTTGATCGAGCAACGCCATGACCTCATTCAGGTCCCCGGCCTCCTGAATATCTACCTGGTCTGAGAGCATGCTGATGTATTGCCGCAAGCTATCGCGCACAAGGCTATGATCGTCAGCAAGTATGATACGCATTTTCAAATTCGCTCACGAGTTTGGCGGCGGCTGGAGCGCGCCATCAAGCGCCGTTCTGATCTTCTTGGCAAGGCCGCCTCCGCGATATGGCTTTTGCACAAAAATCGTGTTGGCCGGCAACTGGCCCTGGTGCCCAAGGGCATTGTCGGTGTAGCCGGACGCGAACACAACGGGCAGCCCAGGACGCATTTGTATTGCTTTCTTGGCGAGGACTGCGCCGTCGATACCGCCGGGCATAACGATATCGGTAAACAACACATCGATATGCTGTTGGGACTCCAGAATGGGCAACGCCTCCACACCGCTGCGCGCCACCAAAGTCTGGTAGCCTAAGATTTGCAGCAGCTCGACTGCCGTTTCACGAACCATATCGTCGTCCTCGACCACCAGCACAACTTCAGCATGGCCAACCGGCTTTTCCACAACAACTTCGCGTTCCTCCGTCTGGGCGCTATGCGCACGGGGCACGTAAAGTTTCATGACTGTGCCGACGCCAAGCTCGCTATAGACTTGAATGTGGCCGCGCGATTGCTTGATGAAACCCTGCACCATACTGAGGCCAAGCCCACTGCCGCGTCCCACGTCTTTCGTCGTGAAGAACGGCTCGAAAGCCTTAGCGATTGTATCTTTCGACATCCCCGTGCCGGTGTCGGATAGGACGATCATCACATAATCGCCAACCGCAAGGTCAGGCTGAAACGCCACATCGTCTTCCGCCATCGGCACGTTCGAGGCTTCGATGGTTAACTTGCCGCCCTGTGGCATGGCATCGCGCGCATTGATCGCCAGATTCAATATTGCTGCTTCAAGTTGCGATGGATCGACCTCGGCTAGCCACAGCTCTTCGGGGGTAATGCAGCGGATATCAATCTGCGCCTCAATCGACCGTGACAGCAGCCGTACCAAATTCTGAATAAGCTCGGCCACATTGACAGCACGTGGATTCAAGGGTTGCTGGCGCGCAAAAGCCGAGAGCCGTTGCACCAAATCACCAGCCCGCTCAGCAGCGCCGCGGATACGCTGGATCAGCGGCGTTAAGCTTGCATCCGTGTTGCGTTCGGCGACGAACTCCAATGTCCCCAAAATCACGCCGAGCATGTTGTTGAAATCGTGCGCCACGCCGCCGGTTAAGCGACACAACGCTTCGGTCTTTTGCGACTGATGCAACTGGTCAACCAGTGCATTCTTCTCGGTTTCGGCTTCTTTCAGACTGGTAATGTCCAAGGCTGACGCAACGACACCAATCATCTTGCCGCCGCTGTCACATGCCGGATGATATGAATTCAACCAATGGCGCACACCGTTCGGGAGATCACGGTCAGGGCCTGTCAATTCCATGTTTTCGATGGGCTGACCGGTTTTGACAACGTACCGGAACATTTTTTCAATATCGTCCGCAATCGGAACCCGTAACTCGTGCGGCGTGCGGCCTATGTGCTCTTGAACGGTATGCCCGTTCTGCACGGCCAACCGCGCATTGAT
>JAEUKL010000154.1 GCA_016793005.1 Rhodospirillaceae bacterium
AGAATTTGCTGAGCTTCTTTTCGAACTCGGCCTTGGTGACCTGCTTCATCTCGCCACCTGAACCGGGTTTGACCAGATAAAGTTTGCCGTCGCGGCCAATGACCGGGATATACCGGTTACGCTTGGTGAACACACCGCGCATGGTAGCCGAGTAACCGATGTAAGTATCCAGTTCGTCCTGGTCTTTCTTGAAGATGTACTCGCTGGCGTAAATCATCTCTTCGACGAATTGCTTTTCCACAATCGTCATGTTCGAGATGACCCAGCACAGCTTCTCGAAGCCCCAGTAGTAGCTTAACCCCACCAGTTCTTTCTTCGGGTTGAAGTACGGAAAGAACGGGAATGCACGACAAGCAAGTGTGCGATTTTCGCGTTCGCAATGCTTCACGCCCTTGCACAGGATGGCCTGGCAGCCTGACGCCATACCGCCGAATTCTTTTTCTTCGGTTTTGTTCTTGGGCGTATAGAGGCTCCACAAATCCGTGCGTTTCCGCAGCAAATCCCACTCGCCTTTGTCGGCCACGGGCACGGCGCGCTCATGATCGCAGCACACCGGAATACCTTCGTTGATCGGCGCGCACTTCCGACCGCAATCGTACTTTTTCGAGATGGGCGCTTGGAAACGCTCGTAAACGTGCGCGAAATCTTCCGGACGATTGACCATGAACTGCTGCTTTTAAACGATGGATTATGAGGTGGGGCCGTTGATGTAAACCCAAGGCCGCGCGATGCGGTCCTTGGCTTCGAAGGCTTGAATGGCCGGGTCCTTTTTCAGCGTCACGCCAATCGGGTCCAACCCTTCCAGCAGCATGTCCTTATCAGATTCACCGATGGAGAAGGAATACGCTTCGCCGTTCGCATGCACTTTTTGGCTGGGCAGGTCGATATCCACCTGATTGGCGGCGGGGTTGCTCTCAACCCAGGCCGCGATCTTCTGGACCACATCATCGGGCAAGACGACCGGCAGAATGCCGTTGCGGACACAGTTGCCGTAGTAAATGGACCCGAAACTGGGCGCGATGACAGCGCGGAAGCCCCACTCTTTCATGGCCCAGACCGCGTGTTCGCGGCTGGAGCCGCAGCCGAAGTTGGCACCCGACAGCAAGATCTGCGCTTTGCGGTATGGCTCGCGGTTGAGGACGAACTCGGGGTTTTCCACGCGGGCCGCGACGTCCGTATAGCGCCAGTTGGCGAACATGCCGACTGACAAGCCGGTTTTGCTGACACCCTTCATTTCCTTGGACGGAATAATCACATCAGTGTCGATGTTCACACGCAACACCGGGGCGGCGATGGCTTTCAGGCGAACGAATTTTTCCATGGCGCGTTCCCCCTAACCGAGCTTTCTGACGTCAGCGATGGCCCCGGCCAAAGCCGATGCCGCGACGGTGGTAGGACTCGCTAAATGTGTGCGCGTTTTCGGGCCCTGGCGGTTTTCGAAATTGCGGTTGGTGGAACTCACCACGCGCCATTTCTCGCCCATGGCTTCACCGCCCGCGTTGAAGCACATGGAGCACCCGGACTCGCGCCATTCAAAGCCAGCCTCTTTGAAGATTTGATCCAAGCCTTCGCGCTCGGCGGCTTTCTTTACTTGCGTTGAACCCGGCACGATCACGGCTTTTTTCAAGTTCGGCGATACCTTCTTGCCCTTCACCACGGCGGCGGCGGCGCGCAGGTCGGCGATGCGCGAATTGGTGCAACTGCCAATGAACGCGGCATCAATGGCCAAGCCTTCCAGCTTCTGGCCCGGCGTTACGTCCATGTATTCCAGGGCCTTGCCCATGGAAACTTTGGTGTTCTCGTCCGCCGCAGAGGCCGGGTCGGGCACGGTGCCATCGATCTTCATGGCGTGGCCGGGGCTGGTGCCCCACGTCACAGTAGGCACGATGTCGGCGCAATCAATCACGATCTCGCGGTCATAGACCGCATCAGCGTCGTCCTTCAGCGTGCGCCAGTATTCCACCGCCTTGTCGAACGCCGCCCCCTTGGGCGCGTATGGGCGGCCTTTCACGTATTCAAATGTCGTTTCATCAGGCGGGATCACGCCCGAGAATGCGCCAAATTCCACCGCCATGTTGCAGATGGTGAAGCGGTTTTCCTGCGGCAGGGCGGAAATGGCTTCGCCCGTAAACTCGATGGCGTAGCCCGACCCACCGGCCGCCGTGTACTTGCCGATGAGATGCAGGATCATGTCTTTCGACGTCACACCGTAGCCCAGTTTGCCATTGAAGATGATGCGCATGGTTTTGGGCTTGGTCACGGCCAGCGTTTTGGTGGCCATCGCATGCTCGCCTTCAGACGAGCCGATGCCCCAGGCCAGCGCGCCCAGCGCACCTAGCGTACAGGTATGGCTGTCGGGGCAGACTTGCGTGAAGCCCGGCAGCGTAATGCCTTGTTCTGCGGAAACGACGTGGACGATGCCCTGGCGGTCGTCGGTCACATCGAATAGGTTCAGACCCGCCTCCGTGGCGGTCGCGCGGGTGGCCGTAATGAACGCCGTGCCCGTGGGCATGATGGTTTTGTCGCCGCGCCCGGGCAACGTGTCGACGATGTGGTCCATCGTCACGAACACATGCTCTTTGTGGCGCACCGGGCGACCCGCCGCCTTCAACTCTTGAAGCGAGACCGAGCCCGTGCGTTCATGCAGGAAAATACGGTCGATGTAGAGCAGCGCCGCCCCATCGCCCAAATCGGCGACCACGTGCGCATCCCACAATTTGTCGATCAGCGAACGGCCCACGGCACTTATCCTTATCAATTTGGCTTTTATATATGGTGGATATAGCGGGCACAGGCCGCATTGGAAAGGGCCGCCAAAAACCCCGAAAAGAGGCCTAAAAAGGCTCTATTGAGCCTATTCCAGATACCACTCGCACAGTTTTTCGGCCTCGGCATCCGTGACTTTTAAGTGCTCACGGCGATACACATCAAAGGACCCCGCCATACCTTTGATTGTATCAAAAGCCGCCTGCAAGCTGTCAGCCCGCGCCCCAAACAGTTTCATGTAATGGGGGAAAAGCTCCTCCACATGGTGCGGCTCGGTTTTGCCCAAATACCCACACGCCCGCTCGGCCATGATGCGAACGAACTTCTGCGTACGCGGGTGCTCGTTGGTCAGGATGTAGTCCGCATGCACGGTCTCTTCCGGCACACCTAAGGTCAGATGCAGAAACGCGGCCCCAAGCCCGGTGCGGTCCTTGCCGCCGGCGCAGTGGATCAGCACGGCCTTGCCTTCGGCGGCCAGAATGTGCCGGAACATCGCCGCATAATGCCCCGTAAAATCGCGCGCAAACTCGCGGTAAACAATGTTCTGGCTTTCGTAGATTTCCGCGTCGGTCGTGACACCTTCGGCCAGCAGTTTGATCATCTCGTTTGCCGTGCGCGCCGACTTGGGCCAGATGTTGAAGCGCAGCATCTTGGCTTGAATGTGACCCGGCAGCGCCGTGGTTTCGTGGTCGTTTTCCCAGTCGGTGCGAAAATCACAAATAGCGCCGATGCCGTACTGATCGAGATGGCTGTGATCGTCGGGTGTTAAATTCGCGAGATGCCCCGAGCGAAACAGGTGCTTCCACTTTACGCGCTGGCCATCAGCCGTTT
>JAEUKL010000164.1 GCA_016793005.1 Rhodospirillaceae bacterium
GGCCGTCGGGATGCGCATTGATGCCGGCGGCATCAGCATCAACGATGCAGGTGTGCAGTCGCTGACCACAGAAGCCGAGAAGCATTCGTTCCGCGCTTCAGGCTTGGGTCAATCGCGCATGGGGCCTGCGGGCTTGATGCGTTTCTTCCGTAAAAAGGCGCTGATGGTGAACAGCGGCGCACCACGTACCATTGATCATTTCCGCGAGAAAGCATGAGCAATATGTTTGATGTTGTCGTGATGGGGGCGGGCACGGCGGGTCTGCCGCTTGCCATTTTTGCGGCCGACCGCGGCGCCAAAGTATGCCTGATCGAGCGCGGGCCCGAGGTGGGCGGGTGCCTCTTGATCAATCGCGGACAAATGAGCGGGGCCGGCACGCAGTTGCAAAAACAGCGCGGCATCGACGACTCGCCCGCCAAGCATTTGGACGATGTGATCCGCATCAGCAAAGGCACGACCGACCGCGCGTTTGCAGCGATGGCGGTGGATCTTCAAGGTCCGTTCATCGACTGGCTAATGGAAAACGGTTTTGAAATACTGGATGACATGCCGCGCATCATCCACGGCCATGAAGCGTATGATATTCCACGCACCTACTGGGGCCGCGAGGATGGCCGCTCGATCTTAAAAGTCTTAAAGCCGATGCTGGATAAACACGTCGCAGCGGGGCGCGTTGTGGTGAAACTTCACACCAGCGTGCGCAGCCTGATCAAATCCGAGAGCGGTGCCGTCATTGGTGTTGAGACCGATACCAATAACGAGCGCATTCTGGCGCGCTCGGTGGTGCTCAGTTCCGGCGGGTACGGTGCCAATCCAGCGCTGCATAGTAAAATTCATCCGGGAAAAACGTTGTGGTCGGGCTCGTACCACTTAGCCCATGGTCGCGGACTCGAACTGGGCTTGGGCGTCGGCGGCGTGCTGGTGCATGCCGATAAATTTCTGCCGGGTTTTGGCGGAATTTTGGATCACACTTTAGCGGTACCGCGCTATCGCTCGATGGGTGGCTTAACACCGCAGGATCGCCCGCAATGGGAAGTCGTCGTTAACGCACGTGGGCAGCGCTTCTATGCCGAGGATTGCGGCAGCGTCGATCAACGCGCGCACGACCTGGCGCAACAACCCGACGGGCGCGCGTGGGTGATTTTTGACGAAACCATCAAGCGCGAAGCGCCGAATTTGTTTTATTACTTCAACCGCGAGAAAACCGACGACTTTTACAAGCGCAACAAAGGCGTTGTTTCGGCGGCCACCTTGCAAGACCTGGCCGCAGCCTGCGGCATTGATGCGCCAGGGTTGGGCAAAACCATCGCTGATTACAACGTCGCCGTCGGCACTGGCAAAGATTCCCTGGGCCGCACATTCATGCCGAAGAAAATCGAGAACGGGCCGTTTTACGCGGTGGCGATTTTCTCCTACACGGTGCGCAGCGTCGGTGGACTGAAGGTTGATACGGGCTTCCGCGTTCTCGATCAAAATGGATCTGCTATCCCCGGCCTTTATGCCGTCGGCGAAATTCTGGGCAGCATGATTTCCGGGGCCGGTGCCGTGGGGGGCATGAGTCTCACACCCGCACTGGTGTTCGGGCGCCTGCTGGGCGAGAAGCTTCTGCCGATTTAAGGTTTTTACTCAGCCGCTTGGGCCGGAAGCGCGTCCGGCTCCGGCACGCCCAGTTCCTGGCGGCCGAACTTGGCCATATGCTTGTCCCAGTTCACACGCGCATCCGTCGCCATGGCGCGCACGTCGCGGTAGTGGCGCTGCACGGGATTGAACTCGGCCAGACCTAAAGCGCCCATTTGCTGCACAAGTTGCGTGATCGCTTGCAAACAACGCCGGGCGGCGACAGCGCTGTCGCGGCCGATGGTTGTCGCATTCGGCGTTGTTGAAGATTGCAGATTGGCCGTGATCTGTAGGATGCGTTCACGGGCGGCCGCAATGTCGCTGTCGGCCTCGGCCAGGCGGATTTGAACTTGGGTGAGTTTAGATACAGCGCCACCACCCGTACCACTCACACGCTTGCGCGTCATGGCCACGTAGTCGTTATAGCCGCCTTCAGCGCCGCCCAGGATTGCACCTAACGGAGCCGCAGTCTGCAAACCAGCATCGTCTGCGGGAATTGCGAACGTCTGCGCTACAGGCACAGAAAGGTTGTTGACGGCTGCGCTGTGGAAATTACAGCCGCGCAAGCCGCCGCGATGATCCGCCGGAATGAGCGTGACGGAAGACGTAGGCACCAGGAAGGCCATTTGTCCCTGGTCTGTCTCGCCCCGCAGTACCAGCCAATCGGCAAAACTGGCGGCCGCGATGTGGGGCCAATGCCCACTCAGAATGATCTGGTCTCCCACGCGCCGCACAGAAATCGGCGCTGCTGCATCTGCGATCACGCTGATGGCGTCCGGTTTGGCGGCCACAAGGGCTGCTGCTCCCATAGCAGCAATCAGGCGATTGGCTTCCGCGGTTTGGGTCACGATCCAGGCCGTGGTTGCGCAAGACCGCGCCAGGATGCGTGTCACCCCAATATGCGTGCCCCATGCGTTCGCTGATGGCGCGTCGGAGCGGTAAATGCGCAGCAGGCCTGCGGCATTGAGGGTCAACAGCGCATCACACCTGATCCCTTGTTCATGCGTCTTGCGGGCGGCGGCACCGATAGCGGGTGCAAGGTCCTGGGCGGCAGCTTCAAGCGTGGCGGGGCTGGTCATATGCGAACTCACGATACGTTCAAAAACGGCACGTCGGTCTTCATGCCGAACATCGCTTTTGACGTATTAGTCATGTTGCGATCCCAGTTCACGCCGATCTGCTGCACCATGGCGCAAAGATCGCGGTAGTGTCGTTCAATCGGCGCTTCGGAAAGAATGCTGGACGAATCGAGCCCGCTGACCAGCCGCTCAACACTTCTGAGGCACAGCCGCGCGCAGAAGGCGCGGTCGCGGATCAAGGCAATGCGATCTGCTTTGGGAATGTCGAGATTATTGCCGGCGAAGCGGCGCAGGCGCGCAATCAGGGACTCGACAATCAGCGTTGCGGCCCCCACTTCGGCCGCAGATTCCGCCAGGCGCAATTGCACAGAGGCATCATCCTTGGCAGCATCCGACAGTGACGCCGCGTATTCTTCGGTCGCCGCTTCGGCGGCGCCCAAAATCGGCCCCAGCAAGGCTGTGCCGGCGAAAGGGCGGAAGTTGTAATTGTAGACGTAGCCCGCGTTCACTTGGCCGCCGGGCGGGTTTGGCGACATCAATTCCGTCAGCCGCATGGCGCGGTGGTCGGGCACGAAGACATCTTTTGCAACAACAGTTTTTGAGCCGGAGCCGCTGAGCCCGCTTACAAACCAGTCGTCTTCGATGGTGAACTCTTCGCGCGGATACAGGAAATAGTACTGCCCGCCAGCTTCTTCACCTTCGGGCGTGCCGCGCGTCAGTGCCCACTGGGCATGGTCAACGCCGCTGCAAAAAGCCCACTTGCCGTTAACGACGAAGCCGCCTTGCGTGCGCACGATACGCACGCCGCGCGGCACGGAGCCGGTTGAAATCAGCACATCGCGGTTGGCCCCCCACACCTCGTCCTGCGCGCGCGCTGACATGCGCGCGACATAGGCCGCATGCGAGCCGATGACGCAAGCGATCCACGCTGTCGAAGCACAAGACTTCGCCAGAACGCGGCCCAAATGAATCTGTGCGCCCCATTCCATTTCAAAGCCGCCGAAGCGTTTGGGCTGGAAGTAGCGCACCAGACCTGCGCGAAAAAGTTCGGCCATCACATCGGTGTGAACCATGCGGTCTTGTTCGGTGCGTGCCGCATACTGCGCAACGAAGGCGCGTAAATCCTCGGCGCGGCGAATCAGATCTGCCTCGGAAATCGTGGCATGGGCATTGCGTTCAAGCGTGCGGATAACCGTCATAACAACCTTGGAATGTCATGCGCGCCATGCGAGCAAATCGCCGCGGCAGCGCCCCATCTTAACATATCATGTTTACATGATAACATAAAACGCTACACTGGCAATCCGAGATTCGGCACTTTGCGAATACCGAGACTTGGTGCGTGCGCCCAAAGCGTGGGGAACATGCAGGCGCAGCGCGAGAAACGACGTAAGATTGCCCTCTGTAAATCGCTGGTGGATCAAAGCGAAGTTCATGACACTTAACTCTTTTTGCAAAACATTGATTGCAAGTGCTGCGGCGTTTGTTGTCTTCGCGGGCCTGCATGATGCCGAGGCGACGCAAGTCCTGCGGCGCGGCACCGTCAACGAACCGCGCACGCTTGATCCGCACTACGTGCAGGGCAATGCCGGCGCTGCGATCATGTATGATATGTTCGAAAGCCTGATCGGCGTTGGTGCCAAGGGCGAGCCGGAACCTGGCATGGCCGAGTCCTGGTCGATCTCGCCGGATGGAAAACTTTACACGTTCAATCTGCGTCCGAACCTGAAGTGGTCTGACGGCAAGGCGCTGACCGCCGAGGATTTTGTTTATTCCTTCCGCCGCGCGGTAAACCCCAAAGATGCGGCGCGCGCGGCACGCGTGATGTTCCCGATCAAGAATGCGCGCGCCATCGTGACCGGCGATATGCCGACCGATGCCCTGGCGGTGAAGGCTGTGACGCCGTTAAAGCTGACGGTGGAACTCGAGCGGCCCACGCCTTATTTCAACGAACTGATGATCTCATTCTCGGCAGCACCTGTGCCGCGCCATGTGATCGAGAAGTACGGCGACGCCTGGACATCGCCCGCAAACATGGTGACGAACGGCGCCTACAAACTGGCCGAGTTTGCCAACAACACGCACATCAAACTGGTGAAGAACCCGCTTCACTACGCCGCCGACAAAACTGCCATCGACGAAGTGTATTTTTACCCGATTGAGAAGCCCGAAACGGCGTTAACGCGCTTTCGTGCCGGCGAAATCGACATTGCTTACAACGTGCCCAGCAACCGCCTGGACTGGGTGAAAGAGAATTTGGCGGTCGAATTCAAATCGAGCCCGGTTAACGGCGTTTATTATATTCTGTTGAATAATAGTAAGCCTGAACTCAGCGATGTGCGTGTGCGCAAGGCCTTGTCATTAGCGGTTGACCGCGAGCTCATCACCAAGGGTTTGATCAAAACCAGCGACACACCGGCTTACGGCATTGTGCCGATGGCCATGCCCGGATACGGCGACAATTCGCCCGCCTATGCAAACGAACCTATCGCGCAGCGCCGTGAAGAAGCCAAGCGCCTGCTGGCGGAAGCGGGGTATGGCCCGAGCAAGCCGCTGAAGATCAACTACAAAACCGGCGGCCAGGAAGTAAACCGGCGGATCGCGGTCGCCATTCAATCGCTGTGGAAGCAGATTGGTGTCGAAGTTGAGGTTGAGAATGTCGGGTCCAGCAGCATTGTCGCAGACTCGAACTCGGGCAACTTCACGGCTATGCGTTACTCGTACTTCGCTGCGTTCGAGGATGCCGTGTCGTTCTTGAAGCTGCTGGAAACCGGCGGAACGATTAATTTCTCGCGCTATTCGAACCCGAAGTTCGACAAAATGCTGGATGAGGCCGATCAAATCCTTGATCCGGCCAAGCGCCTAGTCTTGCTGCGTGAAGCTGAGCAACTGGCGATGGCCGATTTTCCGGTCATCCCGGTCTACTTTAACTATAGATACTACTTGGTCAGCCAGCGCGTGCAAGGCTGGACCGACAATCTGCGCGGTGAGCATCTTGCGCGCTTTCTCAGCATGAAAAACTAACGCGCACTCTACGCCATGATATCTGCGCTTTTATTGGGGGATGGATAACGTGCCAAAAGACGACGCTGCCAATGCCGTATTTGTGCGTGAAGATGGAACCTATCCGGTTGTTCCGTTACGCAAGCCGAAGGTGTCGATTGCCGTAGTGCAGACCATCAGCCGCCCGGTGAATGTCGACAACCCGGAACCCGACCTGAAGGAAAATCTGAAGTATTTCCTCAGCTGCATTGATCGCGCGCAGGCTACCGGCGTTTCGGATTTACTGTGCTTTCACGAATTTCCGATCCAGGGCTTTGGCCGCTATAGCTTAGAGCAAATGCAGCGCATCGCCTTTGACATCAAGGGCCCCGAGATGGCCGCGATTGGCGAGAAGGCCAAGAAATATAACTGCTACATCGCGCTGGGCTCGCTGACCAAGGATGCCGATTGGCCGGGGCATGTGATGAACATGCAAATCCTGATCGGGCCTTCGGGTGACGTAATTGCAACTCACTGGAAGCAACGCTCCAAGCGCGGTACGCGCAAGGGCTCCGAGCAATTTACGACGTGTGTTTACGATGTGCTGGAGCGGTTCGTTGAAATGTACGGATGGGACGCCGTGATCCCGGTTGCGCGCACGGATATCGGCAACATCGCCATGTCGGCGGTGCAGTACGAGCCCGAGTTGTTCCGCTGCATGGCTCTGAAGGGGGCTGAGATTATCGTGCGTACGGCAACTGGCGGCTTCCGCTGGGAAGACATCATGATGTGCTCGTATCACAACGAGGTATTCACCACGATGGTGAACAACCCGCTCAGCCTTCAGGAAAGCCGTGTCGGCTTCCAGGAATACGGCAACAAAAACAACTGGGTTGGCCGGTCGTCCATCTTTGGGCCCAAGGGCGTGGTGCTGGCCGAAGCCGGCATGTTTGAAACCAAGCGCCGCGCTGTCGTGCGTATGGCTGAATACCGCGACGAGCACCGCTTGCCCGATGTGCACTTTGCGTTGTACCGCCATGTCATCAACCAGTACCGCGAACGCTATGACCCCAACATGTGGCTATCCTACGTGCCGAAGAACGGCCAGGATGCAGCGCAGTACTTAAAAGGCAAAGCGCGCTGGCAAGCATCGTCAGGCGATGAGTAACGCGAGACCTGTCTGTGACTAATCGTAATTCTCTTCCGTTTGCTGAAACCGTTGCGTGGCTGCAAGGCGTCGACCTTGCAGATCACGCGGCTGTCGAAGACAAGGCGCGCCTGCTGCTGCTCGACACCATTGCCTGCGCTGTAGCTGGCATGGTCGAGCCTGAATTAAAGGCGCTGGGCCAAGGCTTGCAGAAAACCGCGTCCGGCTCTGTGCAGTGGCCGGCGGGCCCGGCTCTGGTGCCGGCATCGGCAGCCTTTCTAAGTGCCGTGTCAGCCTGCTGGCATGAAGCGTGCGAAGGTTTGGCCCGCGCCCATGGCCGCCCCGGTCTGCATGCCATTCCGGTTGCGGTGTCGCTGGGCTTGGCGAACGGGGCCACGTTGCGTGACGTGCTTGAAGCCATTGTCTACGGTTATGAAATCGGCGGCCGTGCCGGCGAGGCGATGCGTATCCGCGGTGGCTTGCATGTGGATGGCACGTGGGGCGTGTTTGCCGCCGTCGCGGCTGCGGCCCGTCTACAGAAGTGCGACGCCGCAACGACCATACAAGCCTTGGCCATCGCGGCCTGCCAGATCACAACATCGCTTTACGCGCCCATCACAGCTGGCCGAACAGCGCGCAATACTTATGTCGGCCATGCGGCATCGTGGGCTTTACACGCTGTGGAATCCGCTGCGGCCGGCATTACGGCCCCAGACACCGTATTTGAACAAGCGGCGCAGGCACTGGGCGAAGGCGCAAAGGCTACATCATGGCCGTGGGCGGACGCAGGTGAATTCCTGATCCTGCAAAGCTATCTGAAACCGTTTGCGGCTGTACGCCATGTGCATTATTCGGCGGCGTGCGCTTTGCAGCGCTTCGCGGCCAAAGCCGACGCGACGGTCGACATTACGGCCATCACGCTACATACGTACCCCGAGGCGCTCACGTACTGCGGTAATCGCAATGCGCGGACGGCCATCCAGGCGCAGTTCAGCTTAACGCACGGCACCGTATTCGCACTACGCAACGGCAGCCTTGGCCCCGAAGCCTATGCGCCCAGCGTCTTTCAAGACCCCGAACATGCACGGCTTGAAAAGCTGATCAGTCTTGTTCCAGATCACTCGATTGCAAATCGCGGCGCGCGCCTGTCGGTGGTGACGCGCAGCGGAACTGAAGAGTATGCAGTGTCGTCTGTTCTGGGTGACCCAGATCTGCCGCTGTCTCAAGCCGATGTGGCGACCAAGGCGAAGGCTTACATGAGCAGCGTCATCGATGCGGCTCAGGCGCAGGGTATTATCGACTATGTTCTGAACGGCAAGTTGGATGCGCCGTTCACATTGCCGCGCGGTAAATCTTCGCCGCAGGTCAACTGATATGGCCGCATACATTCTTCGGCGGTTACTGATCGCGATTCCGACAATTCTGCTGATTGTCGTGCTGTCGTTCCTGATTATCACTGCCGCACCGGGCGGGCCGTTCGATGGCCAGGAAGGTGGGGACATCGACCCCGAGATTCTGGCCAACCTGCGCGCGGCGTATAATCTTGATAAGCCGATCACGACGCAGCTTTTCCTTTACATGAAAGGGCTTGTGACCGGCGACCTGGGCCCGTCGTTCATTTTTCGTGGGCGTTCAGTGTCCGAGATCATTGCGCGCGGCTTTCCCGTCAGCGCGCAGTTAGGCCTGTCGGCCATTGGTGTCGGTCTGATTTTCGGCATGCTGCTGGGCGTTTATGCGGCCATGCGCAAGAACACCGCCGCTGACTATGCTGTCATGTCCTTGTCCATGACGGGAATCGCGGTGCCGACTTTTGTGACCGCGCCGTTCCTGGCGCTGGTGTTCGGCCTTTATCTGAAACTGCTGCCGATTGCGGGCTGGGGCGATGGCGCGCTGCGCAACATGATCCTGCCGGTGGTGGCGTTGGCGCTGCCGAAAATCGGCATCCTGGCGCGCATTACACGCGGCGCGATGCTAGAGGTTAGCCGCGCCAATCATATCCGTACGGCGCGCTCGAAAGGCCTGCCCGAATCTATTGTGATCACCCGCCACACCTTGCGCGCCGCACTTATCCCCATCGTCAGTTACTTGGGTCCGGCGATTGCGGGCGTGATGACGGGCTCGGTGATCATCGAGCAAATTTTCGGGCTACCTGGGATCGGGCGCTCGTTTGTCGAAGGCGCGCTTAATCGTGACTACCCTGTGGTGATGGGTATCACCATTCTCTACGCCACCATGATCATCGTCCTCAATCTGATTACGGATCTGGTCTACCGACTGCTTGATCCGCGCATTAAGGACAACTGATGGCTGATCAATCTCCCACCGTGACGCTTGATCTTGCAGCCAAGGCGGCCGGGCACTCACCTTTGCAAAGCGCATGGCGGCGCTTTAGACGCAATCGTGCGGCCACCATCAGTGTCGGTGTGATCGTCGTCATGGCGCTGTTGTCGATTCTGGTGCCGATGCTGAGCGCCCACACGATTGAAGACGTGAACTGGGATTACCTGACGACACCGCCGAGCCTTGAGAATGGGTTTTGGTTCGGCACGGATGTAAACGGCCGCGACCTCTTTGTGCGCACGTTCTATGCGGGCCGTATTTCGCTGGCTATTGGTGTGCTGGCGACGGGCGTGGCGCTGGTGATCGGCGTGATCTACGGCGCGGTCGCGGGCTACGTCGGCGGCTGGATCGGCAACGTGATGATGCGTTTCTGTGATGTGCTGTATGCGCTGCCCACGTTGTTCTTCATTGTCATTCTGGTGACCGTGCTGGGCGCAAAAAATATCCTGTTTGTTTTCATGTGCATCGGTGCCGTCGAATGGCTGACCATGGCGCGTATGGTGCGCGGCCAGACCTTGTCGGTACGTCAAAAGGAATACATCGAAGCCGCGCGCGCCATCGGCTTGCCGACGCGCATCATTTTGCGGCGCTACATTATCCCCAATGTTGTGGGGCCTGTGATTGTGTACGTCACGCTTCTGATCCCGGTGAACATCTTGATCGAAAGCTACCTCAGCTTCTTGGGCCTTGGTGTCCAGGAACCCATGACCAGCTGGGGGCTGTTGATCGCGCAAGGAGCCAGCGAACTTGAAAGTGCGCCCTGGATGATTCTTTTCCCTGCCACTTTCCTGACGTTGACGCTGTTCTGCTTTAATTTCATCGGCGATGGCTTGCGCGATGCGCTGGACCCGAAAGAGTACTGAGCCATGGGTGTCCTCGATTGCAGCAACTTGAATGTGCGCTTCAAAACCGAGCAGGGCGATCTGCACGTCGTTCGCGATTTTTCGCTGAACCTGGAAAAAGGCGAGTGCGTCGGCGTTGTGGGAGAATCCGGCTCGGGTAAAAGCCAGACGTTCATGGCGATGCTGGGGCTGTTGACCGACAACGGTCAGGCCACAGGCTCGGTGAAGTTGGATGGCCAGGAAATCCTGAATGCGCCGCGCGCGTTGCTGAACCAGGTGCGCGGTAATCGTATCGGCATGATTTTCCAAGACCCCATGAGTTCGCTGACGCCGTTCTTAAAGGTCGGTGAGCAGATGTGCGAAGGCCTTGTGCATCACCAGGGGCTTTCGACGGCGCAGGCGCGCGCGCGGGCCCTGGAAACGCTTGAACTGGTGCGTATCCCTGATGCCAAGCGCCGCTTCAACCAATACCCGCACGAGCTTTCGGGCGGTATGAAGCAGCGTGTGATGATCGCGCAAGCCTTGATGTGCAAACCGGCGGTCCTGGTGGCGGACGAGCCCACCACAGCGCTGGACGTAACGGTGCAGGCGCAAATTCTGGAAATTCTCGAAGGTCTGAAAAGCCATACCGACACGGCCATTGTCATGATCACCCACGATCTGGGCGTCGTGGCGGGCATTTGCGACCGTGTTCTGGTGATGTATGCGGGCCGCGTCGTGGAAGAGGGGCCGGCCGACAACATTTTCCACCACACGCATCATCCTTATACGCAGGGCCTGCTGCGCTCGGTCCCGAGCTTCGATCTTGATCCCTCGCAGCCGTTGGCCGCGATCCCCGGTCAACCACCCGCACCATTTGCGTTACCGTCAGGCTGCGCGTTCTCGCCGCGCTGTCAGTATGTTTCGGACGCGTGCGGTCAAGCCCTGCCGGTCTTGACCCAACGCGGCCCCCAGCATCGTGCGGCCTGCGTGCGTGAGGCGCTGTCATGAGTGCGGAACTTCTGGATATTGCCGACCTGAGGGTCACGTTTCCGGTACGTACGGGCGGCATTTTGATTCCCGACTATACGCCGCTGATGGCGGTGAACGGCGTCAGTCTGACCTTGGGTGCTGGTGAAACGCTGGGCATTGTGGGGGAGTCGGGTTGCGGTAAATCCACGCTTGCGCGTGCGGTGTTGCAGCTTGTGAAGTCCGATCAGGGTCGCGTGGTCTGGATGGGCCGCGATCTTGTGACCTTGAGCCCGCAAGAGATGGATGCCGCGCGTGATCAGTTGCAGGTGGTATTCCAGGATCCGTTGTCCAGCCACAACCCCCGCATGACTGTGGGCCGCATCATCGGCGAGCCGCTGACGGTCTTCAAACCCGATCTCAGCGAAGCCGACGTGGATGTCGCGGTGAAAAAAATCATGTCGGACGTAGGACTGAGCGAGCTCTATTTCACGCGCTATCCGCATGAACTTAGTGGTGGCCAATGTCAGCGTGTGAGTATTGCGCGTGCGTTGATCGCGCAACCCAAATTGCTGGTTTGTGACGAACCCGTCAGCGCTCTTGATGTTTCAACTCAGGCTCAGATCGTCAACCTGATTAAGAAGGTTCAGGCTGATTATGGGTTGGCCGTTATTTTCATCAGCCACGATCTTTCGGTCGTACGTTATGTATGCCAGCGAATCGCCGTTATGTATCTGGGCCGTGTGGTTGAAGTTGGTACGCGCGATGCGTTGTTCCACAATCCGCAGCACCCTTATACACGCGCGCTCATTGCCTCGGTGCCGCAACCCGATCCGCGTGCGAAACGCAACCGGCTGAAGCAACTCATCTCGGGTGAATTGCCCTCGCCGTTAAATCCGCCCTCGGGCTGCGCTTTTCATAAGCGCTGCCCAAAAGCCAGCCCGCACTGCATCAAAACGCTACCGGTTCTTGAAGGCGATACGCTGACGCAAGCCGTCGCGTGCTTTCATCCCGGCGATCAGGCCGTTCCTCAACAATGAATCAGAGAATTATGTCGGACAACGTCGTGATTGTCGGCGCCGGGCCTGTTGGCCTTTCGGCGGCGCTGTTTTTAGTGGCCGAAGGTATTCCCGTTACAGTGCTTGAGGCCGCCCCGGTGCTGCCTGAAGACATGCGCGCCTCGACTTTTCATCCAGCGACGTTGGATATGCTGGCCAGCAGCGGTATTGCCGCAAAGATTGTGGCCGAAGGTCATAAGGCTACGCAGTGGCAATACTTCCGCGCCGATACAAAAGACGCGGCGATCTTCGATATGAGAGTTCTGGCGGACGTGACGGCCCATCCGTTCCGCTTGCAGTGCGAGCAGTTCCGGCTGACTAAGGCAATTGTTGCTGAACTGCAAAGCCATCCGTTGTTCACGATTCATTTCGGCGCCACGGCGGTATCGTGTGATGAAACCGCAGATGGTGTGCGTGTTACTGCGCGCATTGAGGGCCGGGATGAGGCTTTTCCGGGCCGCTACGTTATTGGTGCAGACGGCGCCAAAAGTGCCGTGCGCGGCTGGCTGGGGTTGGATCTGGTCGGAGAAACCTATACGCGCACTTCGATTACCGTGGTGGTGGACTATCCGTTTGAACGGCATCTGGGCGAGATGCTGTATGTGAATTATGTGTGGACGGCAGATGACCACTACAGCCTGATGCGCGTGCGCGATCACTGGCGCACCGGCTTTTCGCCCAAGGCCGGCCAAAGCATTGCCGACGCCGTGGCCGATGAAAGCATCCAGGCGCATCTCAACCGCATCCTACCGTCGCGCACGCCTTACCCGCTTGTGCACAAAGGCGCCTACACCATTCACAAGCGTATTGCCGACACATTTCGGCGTGGCCGTATTTTGCTGGCGGGCGATGCCGCGCATCTGAACAGCCCTTCCGGTGGCATGGGCATGAACAGCGGCATACACGATGCGGCCGAATTGGTGGAAAGCCTGGTGCAGGTGTTGCGGGGTGCTGACGATGCGGTGCTGGATCGTTACAGCCGCCGCCGCCGCACCATTGCCATTGAAGATGTGCAAGCGCAATCCGATGCCAATTACAAACGCCACCGCGAAAAAGATCCTGTGAAGCGCGAAGAAATCTGGCGCGATCTGAAGACCACCTGCGCTGATCGAGATAAATTGCGCGCGTTTCTGATGAAGTCATCCATGATTGCATCAGTCGCGCGCGCCGCCACAATTCCATAATTTTGTCTGGGGTTCACATGTCAGAAGTTGCACACTCTTCGTCCGGATTGCGTGATGGTCTGGGGTATCGCGCCAAATTTGGCGTGCTGGTGCCGTTCACCAACACCATCGCCCAACCCGAGTACGAAGCCTTCCGTCCGGTCGGTGTTACGAATCATGTGGCGCGCATGGAGCCTTCATCGCGCGGGCGTGCCGTGGGCGACATGGACGCTTATCGCAAAAGCTTGCAACGCGGCACCGAGCACGTGAAGAAGGCGCTGGATGATGTATTGCCGGCCGAGCCGCATCTGGTGGTGATGGGGCACTCGATCGATTCATTTCGCGGCGGCCTCAAAGGGTCGGACAGCATGAAGCAGGACCTTGAAACACACACCAAAGGGGTGCCGGTCATTTTGCCGTCTCATGCATTTGTCGCGGCCCTCAAAGCTTTAGGCGTGGGCAAACGGCTCGCCGCCCTGACGCCGTACTGGCCGCCCGGTGACGAGCAGGTGGAATCATTTTTTCGCGATGCCGGCTACGACGTATGTCGCGTGTTGGGTCTGAAGTGCCGTGGGCCGTTGGCGATTGCCGCCACGCCGACAAGCGATGTCATCGCAGGCTTAAAAGAACTCGCCGCCGATAAGCCTGATGTGATCGTGCAGCCGGGCACTAATCTTGCGACCGCGCGGCTGGCGGCCGAGGCCTCGGTGTGGTTGGGAATTCCCGTGGTGTCGTGCAACACGGCAACCTATTGGCACGCGCTGCGCTCGTTCGGGATCACGGATAAAATTGACGGCTTCGGCCCGCTCTTTGCGGAGCACTAAGCGCTCGATAAATTAAGCCGCCGCTTACATCAACCCGGTTTTCAGGTCGATTTCGTTATCGGCGTTGCCGCTGCGCGTCAGATACACGTGGTGCTCGTAGCGCTCTGCCAGGTAGTACGCCGTGCTGCGTTCAACGGGCTTCGCATCCTCATCGAACGTGACCAGCCGGATTCGCACCAGCGGCGCGCCGATGGTTGTGCCCAGCATGGCGGCTTTGTGCGCATCGGCCAAACAGGCCCCCAGCAATTGATGTGCGCCTGACAGCTGAATGCCTTTGCTCTCCAGAATCTTGAACATCTGATGTGTGCGCAAATCTTTGGCCGTAATGTCGATGTTGCGCTCGGCCGGCAGATAAGACACGCGGTATCCGGTTGGCTTGCCATCCATGAAGCGCACGAACGACACCTCGATGACCTGAGAGCCCTTGGCCAGTTGCAGGTCCTTACAGACCTCGTCGTCACCCGTAACCGTTTTGATCTCGATCTTTTCGACTTTTGATTTCTTCGACAGCTTCTCGGTTTTACGGATCAGCTGCTCCATGTCGCCGATGTTGGGCGCATCGCCCAGGTCATCCACGACATAAGTACCTTTCCCCTGAACGCGGACGATCAGGTTTTCCTGCACCAACAG
Organism: Rhodospirillaceae bacterium; assembly: GCA_016793005.1. Classification (GTDB taxonomy): domain Bacteria; phylum Pseudomonadota; class Alphaproteobacteria; order Rhodospirillales; family Rhodospirillaceae. The sequence continues at coordinate 14,631 of JAEUKL010000164.1, forward strand.
GTCAATGGCTTTGCGCGACGTAATGCGTGAAACGCCAAATTCTTCGCACAGGTCGGATTCGGGCGGCAGCTTTTCGCCGGGCTGGTACGTGCCGTCGAAAATCCATCCTCTTAAGATCGAGTAGACCTGATGGTAGCGCGGTGAACGGATGGTTTCGCTCACCATGCCGCTGGGGCGTTCGCTAAGAGTTTCGGCTTTTGTCATGATTACCGCGCGTGTTCAGACGTGGCCGACTTGTGCCCGCTTTTGGCGACATTGAGAAGTGGTCTCTTTGCCGCCGCCACTTTACACAGCCACGTTATATTGTAATACAAACATGATATGCTAGACTTGCCCTCTTGAACAGCCTGTTCAGTTCCTCAAACCCAACCAAACGGACGCTTTGCTATGAGCCCAGACACCGCGCGCACGCCCTCCATTGCAACATTTCCTGTGCCGCAGCGCCTGGGCAAAATCGTTGCGGGCAAACCCGATATTGCCACGGCCAGCCACGAAATTGCGGTGATTAACCCCGCCACCGAAGGGCAAATCAGCACACTGATGGAAGACGATGCGGCCGGTGTGGATGCCGCCGTACGCGCAGCCCGCAAGGCGTTCGATGAAGGCCCCTGGCCGCATCTGGATTTAGCCGCGCGCAAGAAGATCATGCGCAATATCCGTGATGTGCTGTTGGCCAACGCCGAGGAACTGGCGTACCTCGATTGCCTGGATACGGGCGTGCCGCTGTGGGATATCCGGGGCCGCAAAATGGGCCGGGTTGCCGAGAACTTTGAGTTCTTCATGGAAGTGGCCGGCACAATGGCCGGTGAAACCTACCAGCAGAACAGCGCGGTGCTGACGTTCGTCACGCGCGAGCCGGTTGGCGTTGCCGCTATCGTTGCGCCCTGGAACTCGCCCATGTCGCTGGCCTCGATGCAGATCGCGCCGTGCATCGCGTTTGGCAACACGTGCGTCGTGAAGCCGTCCGAACATACGCCGGTTTCATTGTTCCGCATGATCGAGTTGATGAACCAGGCTGGCTTGCCGCCGGGTGTCGTGAACCTGGTCAACGGTCGCGGGCCTGTCACGGGTTCGGCCTTGGTCGCGCATCCAGGTGTCGACTTGGTGAAGTTTATCGGCGGAACTGAAACCGGCCGCGCCATCATGGCGGGCGCCGCCGGCACGTTGAAAAAAGTGGGTCTGGAACTGGGCGGTAAATCCGCCAACATCATCTTCGCCGATGCCGACCCGGAAGACGCACTGACGGGCGCGCTGTTGGGTATCTACAGCAATAACGGCCAGCAATGTTTGGCGGGTTCGCGCATTCTGGTGCAGCGCCCGATTGCCGAAGAGTTCATGGCGAAGTTTGCCGCGCGCGCCAACGCCATCAAGGTGGGTGATCCGCTGTCGCCGGACACTGAAATGGGCCCGCTGGCGTTTAAACAGCATTTCGAACGCGTGTTGTCGTTTGCGGATTCAGCGCGCGAACAGGGTGCAAAAATTCTGGCGGGCGGCGTACGCCACCCGGATTTCGCCAAAGGCTACTACATCAAGCCGACAGCCGTGCTGGCGCCATCGAACGATCTGAAAGTTTGCCGCGATGAAATTTTTGGACCCTTCGCCAGCTTCATTGTCTTCGACACGCTTGAGGATGCTATCCGCATCGCCAACGACACGTCGTTTGGTCTGGTGGCGTATACGTGGTCGCGCGATGTACGCAACCTGATGCAAGTCAGCAAGCGCGTGCGCGCCGGAACCATCTGGGCCAACACCCCGCTGATGCGTGAAGTGCGTGCACCCTTTGGCGGCTATAAAGAGTCCGGGATCGGGCGCGACGGTCTGCACGCCAGCCTCGAATTCTATACCGAAAGCAAAACGACGACCTTGCCGTGGGACCGCGCGGCCTTGCGGCCCATCGGCACCGGCACGCCGCCATCAGCATAAGAGGTTCGCATGCCGACGGTACTGGTCACCGGCAGCAGCCGCGGGATTGGGTTGGAATTCGCGCGCCGTTATGCGGCCCTGGGGTGGGATGTGCTGGCCACGTGCCGCACGCCATCGGCGGCCGCAGATCTGCAACAGCTTGCACTCCAAAATACCAAAGTGAAGGTGTTGGCGCTTGATGTGGTCAGCGAAACGTCCATTGCGGCGCTGGTGCAAGCATTGAACGGTGCAGCGATTGATCTGCTGATCAATAACGCCGGCATCGGTGGTGCTGGTATCGAACTGGGCGCGATGGATCTGCCCCGCTGGCGCACGCTGTTTGAGACGAACGTGCTTGGGCCCGCAAAGTTGACTGACGCGCTGTTGCCGAATGTTCTGGCGGGAAGCTTGCGCAAGGTCGTCAGTGTTTCCAGCACGCTTGGCTCGATTGCGCGCAGCACCGGCGGTAACTACGCCTATCGCTCCAGCAAGGCCGCGCTGAACATGACCATGCGCTCCATGGCGCTTGATCTGATCAAGCAGGGGGTTATCTCGGTCCTGATGAGCCCCGGCATTGTCGATACCGATTTTACGCGCGGCGGGCGTATGCCCAAAATTCCAGTGCAAGACAGCGTTTCGGGGATGATGGGCGTGATTGACGCGCTGAAGTCAGAGCACGCTGGGCAATTCCTGCGCTATTCCGGCGAAACCGTCGAGTGGTAAGCTGCGCCGCAATGGGATGGGGGCGGCATGGACGTCGGCGATCTTCTAAAACGTGTGCAAAGCCTGCTGACGGCAGGTGATGTCGCGGGCGCAGAGGCTGCCGCGCGCGAGGCGTGCCGTACATTTCCGAAAGTATCGGAAGCGCACAACGCACTGGGCGTCGTCTTACGCACCAGGGCTGATTACCCCGCAGCGCTTGCGGCCTATCAAACAGCGATTGCGACCGATGTCCGCAATGCCCGGGCCTACAACAACGCAGGCGAAGTGCAGGCCCAGATGGGAGCGCATGCCGATGCGGTTGTGAACTATCAGCATGCCATTCGCGTTGACCGCAATTTGCGTCCGGCGCATCGTAATCTGGCGACCGCGCTGACCAGGCTTGGCCGCCTCGACGATGCGGCACAGGTTCTGCGGCAAGCCTTGCAGCTTTATCCCGATGACAAAACGCTGCTGTTTGATATGGCGGCGCTCGAGCATGACCGGGAGCGGTTCGCGCCGGCCATCGAAGCATATATGCGCTACCTGGCGCTTGACCCTCATCATCTCGATGTGCGGATCAACTATGGCTCGGCGTTACTGGATGCAGGCCGCCATACACAAGCGCTGGCGGAATTTACCGCACTTTTGAAGATCGCGCCCGGGCATCTGGCCGTGCAACACGGTTACCATGAGACACTCTCGCGTCTGGTGCCGCCGTGGCATGTGCCGATGATGAACGAGGATCAGCGCAACTTTGCCTACCGCGATGCTATTCGTGCCGTGGTGAAGCCTGGCGATCATGTGCTGGAGATCGGTACGGGGGCGGGGTTGCTCGCCATGCTCTCGGCGCAAGCCGGCGCACACAAAGTCACGACGTGCGAAATGGTGCAGGTTGTGGCGGCCGAGGCGACGCGCATTGTGGCGCAGAATGGTTTTGGTGACACCGTGACCGTTCTGCCTAAAAAATCTACCGATATCGTGATCGGTGTAGATATGCCCGAACAGGCCGATGTAATGGTCTCGGAAATTCTCGCCAATGACTTTGTGGGCGAGGGCGTGCTGCCCAGCTTGCTGGATGCCAAGGCGCGGCTACTGAAACCTGACGCTCGCATTATTCCTGCTCGCGGGTCGATGATGGGCGTTCTGGTGGGCGGTGATGAGGTGCGCTACTTGCTCGACTTGGGCGATGTCTGCGGGTTTGACATGCGCACATTCACCAAGTTCAAACCCTGGAGCCAGTCGGTGCCGCAATCTATCGCTTACGATGCGTTGTCCGCTGACGTTCCACTGGTGACCTATGACTTCCATGATGTGCAAACGCTTAAACCTGCCAACGGCGCGGTGAACGTCAGCGTCATCCAGGCCGGGCGGTGTTATGGCGTATTGCAATGGATCAGGATTAATCTGACTGACGAGATTGTGTACGAGAATCACCCGCGCACGACTCAATCCGTATGGAACAAAGTTCTGTATGCTTTCCCGCAACCGTTCGACGTGGCCGCAGGTGATAAGGTGCTGGTGCAATTATGGCACAGCGGCAGCCATTTTTACCTGACCGGCGCAAAAGCCTCGAATTAAGACGGGATTTCGCGGCCAGCGGCGCTTGCAGGTCGATAATATAATGTTATCATGTTTCTATAACCTGTCGCCGGACGACGGGCCGGTATGGCCTGGGCGGCGGGTGGGATGCACCTAAACGTGCCGAAGGGGGCCTAAATTATGCTGAAGTCGAGGTTGTTGTCTGCCGTATCCGTGTCGGCCTTGGTGGCCATTGGCGCGGCGACAGATGTGTTGGCGCAAGGCGCAATCGAGGAAATTGTGGTCACGGCGCGCCGCCGCGAAGAAACCCTGCAATCCGTGCCGATTTCCATCAGCGCTTTCAGCTCAGAGCAAATTCAAAACCGCAGCATCGAGAGCTTGCAGAATCTTGCCAACGCCACACCCGGAATGGTGTTCAATACGTCGGCAAATCTGACCTCGAATCGTCCGATCATTCGCGGTCTCTCCCAACAAACGCGCGTTGGTGACGAAGTGAACACCGCGATTTTCGTCGACGGCGTTTATTCATCGGGCTTCAGTGGCAGCGATATTGGTTTTGACGGGCTTGAGCGCGTTGAAGTGGCGCGTGGTCCGCAAAGCGCGCTCTATGGCCGTAACAGCTTTGCCGGCGCCATCAACTACATCACCAAGAAGCCCGGCGACACGTTGGAGTGGGGTGGTCGCGGCACCATCGGCACCAAAGGTAAGATGGGCATCAGCGGCTATATGTCCGGGCCCGTGGTTGAAGATCGCGTCGGCGCGCGCATTGACGCCGGCTACAGCGAGCCGGGTGGTACGTTCAAGAACAGTGTCGACGGCAAGCGCCTGAATGATCGTACCACCGGATATGTTCGCGCCGGTCTGCGTGCCGATCCGACCGACGATATTGATATGTACATGTCCTACACCTACGCGCAGGACGATGGTTCGGGCACGGCTTTGACCGTGATCTCCGACACCGATCCGCGTCGTGTGGGCAAGCCTGCCGCATCACGCCGCACACCGAACCCGGTGGGTCGCCGCGTGCTGGGCGAAATCAAAGATGAAGCCGGTACCTATTCGTTTGATCCGAATGTGACCAACGGCGACCGCGAGTCCCATCGCGTGTCGTTGAACATCGACGCCGACATGGGTGCGACGCGCTTAGTGGCGCTGACGGGTTTTGAAAAGCGCAATGTCACAACGCTGTCTGATCTGGATACAACCCCGCAAGGCACGCCTTTCACGGCCGGCCTTGTGCAAAATGCCAGCGGTGACGTCGAAGATCGCAATGAAATCAGCCAGGACCTGCGCCTGCAATCCAACACTGACGGTGCTTTTGATTGGCTGGTCGGCGTTTATTACAGTGATGAAAAATTCGATGACGCCAGCGTGCGGTATTCGACGCCGGGGCAGGGCACAACGTCGCCCGCACCTAAGCCCGACGGCTCGCCCTCGGTGGACGAGCGCTCGATCTACAAGAACAAGTTTTCCTCGATCTACGGTTCGCTGGGCTATGATTTCACCGAGATGATCAACCTCTCGGTCGAAGCGCGCTACACGTGGGAAGATAAGTCGGGCAATAACGTTGAAGATAACTTTGGTACGGGTGCCGCCCCGAAAGGTCTGACGGCGGACAAGTTCAAATACTTCACGCCACGCAGCATTCTGACATTCAAGCCCAACAGCGACATGATGTTCTACGTGTCCGCGGCCAAAGGCGTGAAGTCGGGTGGCTTCAATGCCAACGCCGTCCGTCCGGACGAGCGCATTTATCAACCGGAAACCAACTGGACTTACGAAACCGGTGCAAAGCTGACGTTCTGGGATGGCCGCGCGATCTTCAACGCGTCGGTTTATCACATCGACTGGACCAACCAGCAAACATCGGCGTTTTCGCGAGATTTGACTGGTGCGGTGCTGGCTGAATCCATCATCGCCAACGTCGCGAAGTCGCAAGTTGAGGGTGGTGAACTGCAACTGAACTTGGCGCCGACCGACCACTTGCGCTTTGATTTGGGTTACGGCCTGACGGACGCGAAGTACAAAAATGCCGTACTGTCTGATCTGGTCGGATTCGTCGATTGCTCGGTGCTGAACATCGAGTGTGCCACCACAGCCGGGGTCCTGCAGACCACGGGCCGCGTCGATGGTAAGCGTATTGAATACACCTCGAAGCACACGTTCAGCACAGGCGCCGAACTGACGCTGCCCATCACCGATGATTGGGACTTCTACAGCCGCGCCGACTTCTCGTGGTCGTCGCGCAAGTATGTCGATTCCGCCAATCTTGGCTGGGTCCCCTCGCGCGAGGATTTGAACCTGCGCCTGGGTGTGCAGAAGGATAACTTGAAGTTCCAAGGTTTCTGCAACAACGTTACCAACAACAGAACGCCCATCACCGGCTTCCCGCCACGTGATTTCTTGGGCAACCCGCACTTCTTCGTGACGAACCGTGATGGCCGCATCTGCGGATTGACGGTCGCGATCACGAACTAGAACAGAGCCTGTTGATCCGCTGGCCGGGTGCCCCGGTCGGCGGATTTTTATTTGAGGGTCAGTGAATACATGAGCAGTCGGCCACGCGTCATTGTTGCAGGAGCCGGG
>JAEUKL010000233.1 GCA_016793005.1 Rhodospirillaceae bacterium
GATTTTATCGCCGCCCACATCGAGCGTGCGAAATGTCACGGGCTTGTCGCCTGCCGCATCGACGACCTGCTTATAAAGCGCCTGCTGCGACTTCACATCGGGCAGCGTCGGCATGGCCAGGAATTGCATCTCGGTGCGGAACAAACCGATGCCCGCCGCCCCAGTTTCATGCAGTGCCTGAACGTCGGTGATAAAACCCGCATTGACTTGCAGGTCGATCTTCACGCCATCGCGCGTGACGGAGGGCAAGTCTTTGTCGGCGGCATACACCGCCTTCTGCCGCAGACGGGCCGCGGCATTGGCGTTGAACATGTCCTGCAAATCTTCCGACGGGCGCAGGAAGACATGCCCCGCGCTGGCATCCAGCGCCAGCAAATCAAAAGCATCAATGCGCGAAAGCGCACCCTGCACTTGCGCCAGCACCGGAATATCCAAGGCCTTGGCCACCACCACGGCATGCATGGTGGGTGAGCCCTCTTCCATGATCAGGCCTTTGATTTTCTTGCGGTCGTAATCCAGAAGTTCAGTCGGCCCCAAACTACGGCACACCAGGATCGCGTTATCAGGCAGTTCGGTGCGCATCCCGCCGCCAGCCAAGATTGCAAGCAAGCGATTGGCAAGGTCATCTAAGTCTTGCGCGCGTTCGCGGAAGATCGGGTCGTTCATCTGCATCATACGCACACGCGTATCATCGCTGACTTTCTGAACGGCGGCCTCAGCCGTTAGGCCGGTGTCGATGGCATCATTGATGCGGCTGATCCAGCCCTTGTCGTCGGCAAACATGCGGTAGACTTCAAGGATATCGCCAAAGCCCGTATCCTCACCGTGCGATGAGTCGATCAGAGCATCGACGTCACGCCGCAATGTATCCAGGGCCGTATCAAGTCGGGTATGCTCGATGGCCGGGTCATCGGACACCAAGCGGCCGATACGCACATGGCTTTTGTGCATCACAGCTTGACCCAAACCCAGCCCTGCATTCAGCGTGACACCACTCAGGCGGACCGGCAGCAGCGCATTGCCTTCAGCCTGGAACAGCTCTTCGCGTTTGACGATCTGCGCCGCCGACGTCAGCTCGGCGATGACCATGGCCACCGTTTCGAGCATTTCCACTTCCCATTCGTTGAACGGGCGCTCTTCTTTTGTCTGCACGGCCAGCACGCCGATCACGCGGCCGGCTTGAATCATCGGCACGCCCATCAGCGACCGGAAAAAATCTTCACCTGTTTCCGGGCGGTATACGAAGGCCGGGTGCGACCACGCATCAGCCAGCGCAACCGACCGCGCATGGGCCGCGATTTCACCGATCAAACCTTCACCGACACGCAGGCGGGTTATGTGGACGGCGCGTTGTGACAGACCGAAGGTGGCAAACAGTTCCAGCACTTCGCCCGCGCGCATGATGTAGCACGAGCACACATCTGCTCTGAGGTCTTGGGCGATTAGGGCGACAAGTTTATCCAGACGCTCCTGAACCGACCCCATCCCCGCCATGACGTCGCGCAAGCGCGACAGCATTTGGCGAAGATCGACGGCACTGAAGGAGGTCATGGTCTGGATCGGGCTTGGAAAACGTTGGCGGCCTGTTCAAGCAGTTCGGCGAAAATCTCGGTGACGGGCTGCTCTTTCGTCACCAGGCCGACACTTTGGCCGGCCATCACCGAACCGTGCTCGACATCGCCGTCGACCACCGCACGGCGCAAAGCGCCCGCCCAGAAATGCTCGATCTCCAACTGCGCCGCAGCCGCATCCAACTGGCCCGCATCAAACTTCGCGATCACTTCGCGTTGCTTGTCCATGAAGTTTTCAACGCCTTTGTTCACCAGGGCCCGCACCGGGATCACCGGAAATCGCTTGTCGAGCTGAACACTGGGCATGGCTTCGCGCGCACTGGCCCGGATAAAAGCCTTCTTGAAATTGGGGTGCGCCACGCATTCGGTCGCGCAGACAAAGCGCGTGCCCATCTGCACGCCGCTGGCGCCCATTTCAAGAAACGAAACAATCGCATCGCCGCGCGCAATGCCGCCCGCGACAAAAACCGGCACATCACGCACCGCCGGAAGAATTTCTTGCGCCAGAACCGCCGTCGAGACCGGGCCGATGTGACCACCGGCTTCGCTGCCTTCGATCACGATGGCATCGGCACCCATTTTGATGAAGCGCTTGGCCAACACCAAAGCCGGGGCAAAGCAGATCAGCTTGGCGCCACTGTCTTTGACGCGCTTAATGGCGTCAGCAGGCGGAATGCCGCCCGCCAGCACAATGTGCGAGACTTTGTTCGCAACGCAGACATCAACCAGCTCAAGCAGCTTCGGATGCAGCGTGATGAGGTTCACGCCAAAAGGCTTGGTGGTAAGCTTTTGCGTGGCCTTGATTTCCGCATCCAGCAGATCGGGCGTCATAGACCCACAGGCAATGACGCCGAAGCCGCCAGCATTGGAAATGGCGGAAACGAGATTGCGCTCCGACACCCAGGTCATCGCGCCACCCATGATCACGATGGGGCAGCCCAAAAACTCGGAACCGCGCTTCCACAAGCGCGCAAGCTCGGGCGGCACGTTTAGCTGTGCGGTCGTCACTTTCGATTGTACCGCAGCTTCGGCCATGTGCCCCCTCGAGAGTTTGCGGTGTTAAGCGGCGTCGAGCTCGTAGGCAGTATGCAACGCGCGCAAGGCAAGTTCAGTATATTCTTCGGCGATCAACACGCTAACCTTAATCTCGGACGTCGAGATCACCTGAATATTGATGCCTTTTTCAGCAAGGGTGCTGAACATTTTCTGTGCAACGCCGGCGTGGCTGCGCATGCCGATCCCGATGACAGACACCTTCACCACGTTCTTGTCGGTGTTTAAGGCCTTGAAGGGGATCTTCAGTTTATCTTTGATAACAGAGGTCGCACGGTCCAGGTCGGCCTTGCCCACCGTGAACGTCATGTCGGTCGTCTTGCCGTCCTGGCTGACGTTTTGAACAATCATATCGACGTTGATGTTGGCATCGGACAAGGGTCCGAAAATGCCAGCAGCCACGCCCGGCTGATCGCTCACGCCGACCAGGGTGATTTTTGCTTCATCGCGGCTATAGGCAATGCCGCTGACCAATTCTTGTTCCACGATCTCTTCCTCGTCACAGACCAATGTTCCAGGGGCATCCGAAAAGCTAGAGAGCACCTGCACGCGCACGCGATGCTTCATGGCCATCTCGACCGAGCGCGTTTGCAGCACCTTGGCTCCTAATGAAGCCATCTCCAGCATTTCTTCGTACGTAATTTTATCGAGCTTCTTCGCGGTCTTCACGATGCGCGGGTCGGTCGTATAAACGCCGTCCACATCGGTGTAGATATCGCAGCGATCAGCCTTCAGCGCGGCCGCCAAGGCCACCGCCGTCGTATCGGAACCGCCGCGCCCCAAGGTCGTAATGCGGTTGTCCGGGCCGATGCCCTGGAAACCAGCGACCACGGGCACCTGGCCCTTTTCCATGCGCTTGATCAGATCTTCGCCCTTGATCTCGACAATACGAGCTTTGCCGTGCGCATCGTCCGAGATGATGGGGATCTGCCAGCCTTGCCACGAGCGCGCTTCGATGCCCAGCTCTTGCAGGCAAATGGCCAGCAAGCCCGACGTCACCTGCTCGCCAGTCGCGACAATCGCGTCGTACTCACGCGCGTCATGCAACGGGTTGGCTTCCGTGCAGTAGGCAACCAACTGGTTGGTGACACCCGACATGGCAGAGACCGTCACGGCCACTTGGTTACCGCGATCGACTTCCGCTTTCACTTTCTTGGCTACGTTCTTAATGCGGGCGAGATCACCCACCGACGTGCCGCCAAATTTCATCACTATGCGCGCCATGCTTTGCGCACCTGTACTTGTCTGATCTGATTGCGAATTTTTTAGTGCCCGCCTTAGGCCAAGCCGCGCAACCGCCACCCGGCCCTTGAAAAGGCGCGCATACATAACCAAAAGGGCGTGGCCGAACAAGGCGTTCCGGCCAAATAACCTGATGTTCCGGATAACCCGCAAACTATCGGAAAACAAAGCATTTTCCCTTGGAATGCCCGCGACCTATATTGGCTTAGCCCTTTTGAATGCGAGCCCATGACCGCCTCTGCCTTGCCCTCGACCGATCTGCCGACCACCGCCCTGGCGGATGAAGTGGCCAAGTTCTCGGCCATTGCCGACGAATGGTGGGACCCGACAGGCAAATTCCGGCCACTGCACAAGTTCAATCCGGAGCGAATCCGCTATGTGCGCGACCGCCTGGCCCAGCACTTTGGTCGTGCTTTGGCGGGCCGCGAGTTGTCCCAGGACAAGCCCTTTGCTGGCCTCAGCCTGCTTGATGTCGGGTGTGGCGGAGGATTGATTTCAGAGCCCATGGCGCGCCTGGGCTTTAACGTCACCGGCGTTGATGCCGCCGAAAGAAATATCAATGTGGCCAAAGTTCATGCCGAACGCTCTGGCCTGGGCATTGATTATCGCCACACCACACCCGAACAGATGGTTTCAGGCGCGCAACGGTTTGATGTTGTGCTGGCGCTGGAAGTTGTCGAGCACGTGGCCGATCTTGATGTGTTCTTGTCGGCCGCCAGCCAACTGGTCGCCCCTGGAGGTGCTTTGATTGCGGCAACACTGAACCGCACGCTCAAGTCCTTGGCGCTGGCCAAGGTTGGCGCGGAGTACGTTTTGCGTTGGGTGCCCGCGGGCACGCACGACTGGCGCAAATTCGTCAAACCGAGCGAACTGGCCGCAGGCTTACGCCGCAGTAGCCTGACCGTGCAGGAATTAAAGGGTTTGACGTACGATCTCTTCCGTGACCGCTGGGTCATGGGTGACGATCTCGACGTCAATTACATGATGCTGGCCACGAAGGCTGCTTAACAGCTTTACGAAAGCTTACGCTTCTTTTTCGGCATCGGCAGCGCGTAAACCGGAATGCCTTCTTCATGCAGTTCTTCGGTCTGCTCGGGCGTTGCATCACCGTAGATGCCGCGTTCGGGCGCTTCACCGTAGTGAATTTTGCGCGCTTCTTCCGCGAACTGATCACCCACGTTGTCGAAGTTCTTCTCGATGGTTTCGCGAAGCTCGTTGTAGGCCTCGGTCATCTTTTCGACCGCCTGCGTTACGTCGGCGTTGGATTTACCTTCAGAGACGGTCGAGGCCTTAGGCGCCTTCGCCTTCTTTTTGGACGGCGTGATGTTGGGAGCCTGAAGGGCTTTTTGTACCTTCACACTCCCGCACTTCGGGCACGCAACTTGGCCCGCCTTAATCAGTTTTTCGACGACTGACGAGTTGCGGAACCAGGAATCGAACTGGTGCTCTTTTTCGCAGATGAGATCATAGAGAATCATGGGCTTGATCTAATGCCCATGGACCCCGGTTGCAAGCTGAGGTTTAGAACCGTGCATTCAGGCTTAAAGACGGCACTTTGGCGCGCGTGGCAGCAACCATCGCAGGGTCAATGACAACTGTAATAAATCCGGGCGCAGTACCGGCATCGGCCAGAATTTTTCCCCATGGGTCAATAATCAACGCGTGCCCAAACGTTTGGCGGTTGCCCGCGTGGATTCCGGTTTGCGCCGGGGCGAACACAAAGCAGCCCGTTTCAATGGCGCGCGCCCGTAGCAGAATATGCCAATGGGCTTCGCCCGTGGTTTGCGTAAAAGCGGCCGGAACCGTCAGGAAGTCGGCCCCCGCCTGCGCCAGTTGGCGATACAAATGCGCAAAGCGCACATCGTAGCAGATCGTCAGGCCCAACTTGCCCCAGGGCAGGTCGACCATCGCAGTCTTGGTGCCGCAGTTGTAGGTCGCACTTTCGTTGTACTGTTCGCCGCCGCCCAGGTTCACATCGAACATGTGAATCTTATCGTAGGTCGCGATAACCTGGCCGACCGGGTTCACCACAAACGTACGGTTAGCCAATTTCCCGTTGTCCTGCTTGATCGCAAGGCTGCCGCAATGCAGCCAGATCTTCAGCTCTTTGGCCAACGCGACAAAAGCATTAAGCGCGGGATGATTTTCAGCAGGCAAAGCCTTGGCAATCACATTGTCGCGGCCATGTTCCATCATGACGACGTTTTCAGGCAGCAGCACAAGTTCGGCACCCTTTGCCGCAGCATCACGTACAAATTGAGATGCAATCTTGATATTTGCGCCCATGTCGTTCGAGGCATTGACCTGGACGCAGGCCACGATAAAGGGTTTGGCAGCGAAAGGCTTTACGGTCATTACGGCTGCGCCAAAAGCGGATCGAGTTGCCCTTGAGCATCAAGCGCGTGAATATCGTCACTGCCGCCGACGTGCTTTCCGTTGATGAAAATTTGCGGCACGGTACGCCCGCCGTTGGAACGCTGTGTCATTTCCTGGCGCTTGGCGCCGTCGGACATGACATCGAACTCGGTGAAGGCAACGCCTTTGCGGGTAAGTAGGGCTTTGGCCCGGTGGCAATAGCCGCAAAACGGCGAGGTATAGATTTCGACTTTGGCCATGAGGATAACGATTTGCTGACAGGATTAGTGTAGGCTGAACGCGCCGCGTTTCAAGAGTAGCTGACTGCAATATTACTGAGCCTTGAATTTATTACTGAGCCTTGAATTTGGAAACTTTATGGCTATCGAGCGCATCATTCTGTTATCAGGCGAAGGCGAAGGGCCCCTTCTCGCAGCAATCTTACGAGGGCACGAGGCCAAACTGGCCGTAGATTTGGTCGCCACCAAGGATGAGCTGATCGCTGCAACGACTGACGATTTGGCCGGTGCCCGTCTGATCTCATTCTGCACCTCGGTCATTGTTCCCGCCGATATCCTGCACCGTCTGCCTGGGCCGGCCTACAACTTCCACCCCGGCCCGCCGGAGTATCCAGGCCGTTACCCCAGTATGTTCGCGCTGTACGACAACGCGCCGCGGTTCGGGATCACGGTCCACGAAATGGCGGCCAAGGTGGATGCGGGCCCGATTGTGGCAGCTGAATGGTTTGCCATCTCCTCCACCACAACACTGAATGAATTGGACGAGCTCATTTATGCCGAGTTGGCGGCCAAATTCCGCACCATGTCCATTTATCTTGCGACTCTTGATCGGCCGTTGCCGCGTCTGCCCTATCGATGGGGCCTACGCAAAACAAAACTGTCCGACAGCGAGGCCTTGCGGCGCATCACGCCAGATATGGATGAGGCTGAGGTTGCCCGGCGCAAACGCGCCTGCGGCGGAAGTGTGATCTTCCTGGCCTAAGAGTTGACGGCCTAAGTCCCCGGCGCTGGCACGCGCGCCAGCACAAGAACATCGACGGCTTTTGCCCCGCCCCGCAGCAAGGCCCGGGCACAAGCATCGACCGTGGCCGTGGTGGTCATCACATCGTCAATCAACAGAACCGATTTTTCTTTTACAGTGTCTTTGCCTCGGACTGCGAAGGCCCCCATGACGTTGCGGCGGCGCTGGGCGCGGTCAAGCCCGCCTTGTGTGGGCGTGGCACGCGTACGCAACAGGCCGTCAGGCAGGACGGGCTTGGCGATGAGCTGCCCCAATACGTTGGCCAGCAAAGCGGATTGATTGTAGGTGCGCAGCCACAACCGCCGCCAATGCAGCGGCACGGGAACGATGCAATCAATATCCGCAAACAGTTCGGCACCGGCGCGGCCCATCCATTTAGCCAAATGGGCTGCCGCATCGGTGCGGTCGGCGTGTTTGAGTTTCAACACCAGCGTGCGCGCTGTTTCACGATAAGTGAACACCGCCCGCGCGCGGCGAAAGGCGGGCCGGTCTTTCATGCATGCGCCGCACAAAACCTCGTCATCAACGACAGCCGTTTCAAACGGCAGGCAGCAGACGTGGCAATAAGGCCGCGTGATAAACGAGAACTGCGCAAAGCACTTCGCGCACAGGCTGCCCGGTTCATCCACCGCGGCATCACAGGCCAGGCACTGGGGCGGCAGCAGCACGTCCAGCACCGCGCGCCCCACACCGCGACCAATCCGGCGCGCCCAGCCGGAACCTGTTTCAAACCCTGTTTGCATAACCGCCAGCATGCCATAAATAGCCCCATGCCCGACAGCATGATGGTATTTGACCGCAAGGCCGTGCGCCGTCACCGTGACCGCGCTTCGGCAACCTTAAGCACCGCGGATTTTCTGTTCCGCGAGGCCGCCGTGCGCGTGGCTGATCGGCTCAATGATGTCACACGCCGGTTTGGGTTGGGATTAAATGTCGGTTGCCGCCATGGCGAATTGGTCCAGGAACTAGGGGCCGCCTCCAAAGTCGACCATCTTCTGCAATGCGATTTCTCACCACGCATGGCGATGAAGGCTGCGGCCACGGCCCCCACCTTCGCGGCCGACGAAGAGTTTTTGCCCATCGCTGAACAAAGCCTCGACCTTGTGATCTCGAACCTGTCGCTGCATTGGGTCAACGACCTGCCGGGTGCCATGGTGCAGTTGCGCCGCGCGCTACGGCCCGATGGTTTGTTTCTCGCGACACTGTTTGGCGGCGAGACGTTGAAAGAACTGCGCGCGTGTCTGATCGAAGCCGAAAGCCAGATCACCGGCGGCGCCAGCCCGCGCGTGTCGCCCTTTGTGGATGTGCGTGATGCCGGCGGGCTTTTGAACCGCGCCGGGTTTGCATTGCCTGTAGTGGATGCTGACGCCATCACAGTGACCTATGCAGACCCCTTGAGGCTGCTGGCAGACCTGCGCGCCATGGGTGAAACCAACGCCGTGCATGAGCGCAGCAAAAGATTTCTGCGCCGCGACGTCTTGGGTCGCGCCTTACAGCTTTATATGGACCGATTTGCCGATGCGCGGGGACGCGCCGTTGCGACGTTCCAGATCGTAACGCTGACCGGTTGGGCGCCGCACACCTCGCAACAACAAGCCTTGCGCCCGGGCAGCGCCAAAGCGCGCCTGGCCGATGCGCTGACCACGACCGAAATTGCACTTGATGAAAAAGCGCCGAAGCCCACATGAAATTTGAAAAAAACCTGATCGAAGGCGTGCTGATGCAGCGCTACAAGCGCTTCTTCGCCGACGTGAAACTGAACGACGGCTCTATCGTGACGGCGCACTGCGCCAATTCTGGCTCCATGCTGTCGGTGAAAGAGTCTGGCGCACGCGTCTGGCTGACGCCGGTCGACGACCCCAAGCGCAAACTGAAATTCACCTGGGAGCTGATTGAAATCGGCAACGGACTGGTGGGCATCAACACGGGCCATCCCAACCGGCTTGTGGCAGACGCGATCAGTGCGGGCCAGATTGCAGAGTTAACCGGCTATGCCTCGCTGAAGCGCGAGCAAAAGTACGGCAAGAATTCCCGCATCGACATTCTGCTGGAAGATTCGGCCAAGCCGCCCTGCTATGTCGAAATCAAAAACGTGACCATGAAGCGCAAACTGGGCCCCGAATATCCTGCCGAGTTCCCGGACTCGGTGACGGAACGCGGGACCAAGCATTTGCATGAACTGGCCGACATGGTGGCCGCGGGTGCGCGGTCGGTCATGTTCTATCTGGTGCAGCGCACCGATAGTACGCACTTCAAAATCGCCACGGATATCGACCCGAATTATGGCAAAGCCCTTGAAAAGGCTCTGAAAAGCGGGGTTGAAGCGATCTGCTATGGTTGTGATGTGACCCCCAATGGTATAACCATTGCGAAGCCATTGACGATGGATTTGCCCCGCTAAGGCCTTATCTAGGCGTCATACACATACGAAATCTTTAGCCGGTGTCCGGCGCACGACATGAACATGCAGATGAGAGAAGCGGCCCTGACCCGTCCGCGCGATATTGAAATCCATGGCCCCGATGCGTTCGCGGCCATGCGCAAGTCAGGCCAACTGACCGCCGAGATTTTGGATTTCATCACACCCTATGTGCGCCCCGGCGTAACCACGGGCGAGATCGACCGGCTGTGCCATGAATACCATCTGCGCCACAACGCCATTCCTGGCCCCCTGAATTACCGAGGCTATCCGAAATCCATCTGCACGTCCGTGAACCATGTGGTGTGCCACGGCATCCCTGGCGATCGCGTGCTGAAAGACGGCGATATCGTCAATATCGACGTCTCACCGATTTTGGACGGCTGGTATGGCGACTCAAGCCGCATGTATTTTGTGGGCGATGTGAAAATCAAAGCTAAGAAGTTGGTGGAAGTCACCTACGAAGCCCTGATGCGCGGCATTCGCGTCGTGAAGCCCGGCGCAACGTTGGGTGATGTCGGCTACGCCATCCAATCCTATGCCGAAGAGAACCGCTTTTCCGTGGTGCGCGACTTCTGCGGGCACGGCATTGGGCGCGTGTTTCATCAGCCGCCCAATGTGATGCACTTTGGCGAACCTGGCGACGGCTTAGTATTGGAGCCCGGCATGATCTTCACCATCGAGCCCATGGTGAACGCAGGGCGCTATGACACCAAAATCCTTGATGACGGCTGGACGGCTGTGACGCGCGATAAATCGCTGTCGGCGCAGTTTGAACACACTGTGGGCGTGACTGATACCGGCTACGAAATCTTCACGCTCTCGCCCAAGGGCTTTACGTTCCCGCCCTACGGCCCTGAAAGCCAACCGGAACCCGAGAAGCCGTTCTAAGCATGCTGAAACAACCACAACAGCCCATCATCCACGGCCCGCAGGCTTTTGAAGCCATGAGGCGCGCCGGCCGCATCACCGCCGAGATGCTGGATTACATTACTGAGCATGTGAAACCCGGCATCACGACAGGCGAGATCGACCGCTTGTGTTTTGAGTTCCATAAGAAGCATAACGCAACACCCGGCCCATTAGGATTCCACGGCTATCCCAAATCCGTCTGCACCTCCGTCAACGACGTGATCTGCCACGGCATCCCGGGCAAGCGCGTGCTGCGCGACGGCGACATCATCAACATTGATGTCACCCCCATTGTTGATGGCTGGTTTGGCGACTCAAGCCGCATGTTTTTTGTGGGTAACGTCAGCGACAAAGCCCGTAAGCTGTGCAACGCCACCCACGAAGCCATGATGCGCGGCATCGGCCAAGTCCGCCCCGGTGCGACGCTGGGCGATGTGGGTTTTGCCATTCAATCTTATGCGGAAGGGCTGGGCTACTCGGTCGTACGTGATTTCGGGGGGCACGGCATTGGGCGTGTGATGCACACGGTGCCGCAAGTTCTCCATTACGGCGCGCCCAATCGCGGCCTGCGCCTGGAAGCCGGTATGTTCTTCACAGTTGAACCGATGTTGAACATCGGCGGACCTGAAGCGGTGATCTTGGACGACGGCTGGACGGCTGTAACCCGCGATAAGTCGCTGTCGGCTCAATTTGAGCACACAGTCGCCGTCACTGAAACGGGTTATGAGATTTTCACGCTCTCGCCCAAGGGCTACCACCTGCCCCCCTACAAGAGCGCGTAACCGCCATGACGAGCAAAGGACTTGGCGATGCTACCGCCCAGGATTTGTTCGTCGATGCTTCCACGACCACGCAAGCCGAGCCTGTGCCCGATCATGTGGGCCATCGTCAGCGCTTGCGCGAGCGCTTCCTGAATGCCGGGGCCGACAGCCTGCCGGACTACGAACTCCTGGAACTGCTGCTGTTCATGGCGCAGCCGCGCGCCGACACCAAACCCATCGCCAAGGAACTGTTGCGGAAGTTTGGATCCTTCGCAGAAGTGATTTCGGCTGAGCCGGACGCATTACGCGACATCAAAGGTATTGGCGACGCAGGTATCGTGGCCCTGAAAGCCGTGCAAGCCGGCGCACAACGCCTGCTGCGCACTGAAGTTAAGAAAGCGCCCGTGATTTCGTCGTGGAATGCGCTGATCGAATACTGCACGGCGCAAATGGCCTACAACGAGATCGAACAGTTCCGCGTACTGTACCTCGACCGCAAGAACAAACTAATCGCCGATGAAGAGCAGCAACGCGGCACCATCGACCACACACCCGTCTATCCGCGTGAAGTAGCCAAGCGCGCGCTGGAACTGAACGCCAGCGCCGTCATCGTCTGCCACAATCACCCGAGCGGCGACCCAAAGCCCTCACGCGCCGACATCGACATGACCCGCAAAGTAAAAGAAGCCTTGGGAGCTGTGGGCATCACGCTGCATGACCACGTGATCGTCAGCCGCGGCGGGCATACATCATTCAAGACGGATGGCCTGATCTAAGCATTCAGTTTGGCGAATGCGCCGTAGATGCGCCCGATAAATTCGTCCCGCGCTTTCTTAGCGGCTTGTCGTTCGGTCTCGGACGGTGCGTAGGTTTCAATCATCGCTGCGGTAACGACGCCTTTTTCCGCCAGCAGCTTTTCGATGACGCGCAAGCGTTCATGCTGCACCCATTGGGCGGCGCCAAGTTCCATCGTCACGCTGACCAGCGCGTCGATCATCGGGTTTTCAAAATAGGTCGGATTCCGGCCATCGCCCGGGTCCATGATCGGCTTTTTCTCGGCGGCCATACTGCGCTCCACATGCTGACTGGGGCGCAGCATACCGGGTGAGCGTGCGCGCCTAAAGAGCTGCTTTCGCGCAGCCGCCGCACGCTGGTGGATTATTCCTGCGGCACCGTAATCACGACCTTGCCACGGGCACGACCCGATTCAAGGTATGTAATGGCCTGCGGCGTATCGGCCAGCGTAAAGGTGCGATCAATTACTGATTTTAGCTGATTGGCCTTGACCATGTCCGTCAGCACACCCAACTCGGCCGAGGTCACTTCCGCCAGCATCATGGTGGCGCGCTGCGAAACAAAAGGTGACACCAGAAATGCGCCAATAACTTTATCGAACGGCGTAATCCACGGATTGTCGTCCGGACCGCCGCCGCCGTTCAGGATGTGAATGCCGTCTGGTTTCAAAACACTGCGAACCTCGGATAACGACCGATTGCCGACGTTATCCAGCACCACATCATAACGGTCCGCGCTTTGCGTAAAATCTTCCTGCGTGTAGTCGATAACACGGTCGGCACCCAAGGACTTCACCAGATCAACATTGCGCTTGCTGCTGACTGCCGTCACTTTTGCGCCAAGCGCTTTGGCGATCTGCACAGCGTATGTGCCGACACCGCCAGAGGCCCCGTTAATCAGCACTTGTTGCCCGGGCTTTAACTGCGCCGTATCACGCAAGGCTTGCAGCGCCGTCACAGCGGCAACGGGCATGGCGGCGGCGGTTTCAAATGAGAGTTCGGCAGGCTTCGTTGCCAGACGGCGCTCAGCAGCGATCGCATACTGGCCAAAGGCGCCACGCGCCACGCCAAATACCTCATCGCCGGGTTTGAAGCGCGTGACCGCACTGCCCACAGCCGCGACAACACCAGACACATCAGTGCCGATGCGCGGCTCTTCCGGTGCGGTCAGCCCCGCTTGGAATCGCATGATGTACGGCGCGCCGCGCATATAATGCCAATCCAGCGGATTAGCCGCCGCAGCGCGAACCCGGATCACCACCTGGTTTTCGTTCGGCGTGGGAATGGCGATGTTGTCCAGATGCAAAACGCTCGGCGGCCCATAGCTGCGATAGACAATCGCCTTATAAAGAGCGGCAGAAGGCGGCGGGTTTGCGGTTTGCGCCTGTGTCGATACAGACAACCCTGCGGCAAAAATCCCAATCAACAACATGAAGCGCATATAGCGGAACATGGTTTCCCCCTCCTCTGCCGTTATTCATATCTTAGCGCATAAATCGGGTTGGCGCGCGCCACACGTGCGGTATGGCCGGCCACCGTCAGCAATGCGATTACAAGGGCCACAAGGCCCGCCACAATGAACGGCACCGGGTCCAGATCAATCCGCCGCTCATAACCGTTGAGCCAAATGCGCATCAGCCACCATGACACCGGCCAGGCGATGATATTGGCGATCAGCACGGGCTTTGCGAAATCCCAGGCCAGCAATTTGATGATATCGCCCATGCTCGCCCCCAGCACTTTGCGGATACCAATTTCCCTGGTGCGGCGTTCGGCGGTGAAAGAAGCCAGGCCGAACAGGCCCAAGCAGGCCACCAGAACCGCCAGGATCGCAAAGCCTGAGAGCATCTCGCCCTGGCGGTCCTCGGCGCGGTACTGGTTGTCGACCAAGTCTGTCAGAAACTCGCCGTTGAACGGCACATTGGGCACCAAGCGCCGCCACACAGCTTCAACCGCACGGTTCATATCTGCGTTGCTAACGCCTGTGTAGCGTACGGACAGCGTTCCAAAGCGCTTGAAATCGTAAAAGAAGAGCGTTGCCGGCAATTCATCGCGGGCAGACCGAAACTGTATGTCGTCACTTACGCCTACAATGGTGAGCGGCGCTGTAGGTTTGTCTTTGCCTCTATCGAACTCGAGTTTCTGGCCCAAGGCATCGGCGGGTCCACCGAAGCCGAGAGCGGTAACGGCCTTGCGGTTGATAATTACGTTGGCGCCGCGCGCCGCCTTTTCCTCGTCCGTGCCCGTTAAGTTATCGCCGCCATAGCTTTGCGAGAGTTCGCGGCCCGCGAAGATCGGCGTCTTATAGGTTTTGAAAAACCCGTAATCGACCGGCCGCACATTGATAGTTCGTTCCTCGGCATCGCCGGGACGGCGCACGCTCTCTTCATTGTTGCTGCCGTCAGTCGGCACGGTATCGGACAGGGCAACATCTGTGACGCCTGGAATCTTCAAAACCTCCTGCTCGAACGTCTCAATAACCGGGATCACATCCTGCCGGCTCAGCCCGCGCACCACCATCAGCCCTTCGCGCTGAAACCCCATATCCAGCGTCTTCATGTAGTCGGTCTGGCGGTCCACAACAGTTGTGCAAACAATCAACGCAATGGAAATGGAAAACTGGATCACCACCAGCAATCCGCGCAACGCCACCGAGCCTTCGGCGGCAGCGGAGCGGTTGGCTTTCAAGATCCGCGCAGGCTCGAACCGTGAGAGGTGAAACGCAGGGTACGCCCCGCCCAGCAACCCGACACAGGCGATCAGGCCCACCAGATATGGCAACAGGCTCTCGGTGCCGAAGTATGAAACCTGCAAACCCTTGTTCAGGAAGTCATTGGCCTGCGGCAGCATCAGTTCGACCAGCCCTAACGCCAGCACGAGCGCAAGCAACGCCGTGATGACGGACTCGCTGATAAACTGCGTGATCAGCTGGCGCCGGTTGGCGCCCAACACCTTTCGCAATGCCACTTCACGGGCGCGTTGGCTCGCGCGCGCCGTCGCCAAGTTGACAAAGTTAATGCAGGCGATCACCAAAATCAGAACGGCCACAGCCGAGAACGCTTGCACCATTTGGCTGAGGGGATTCACAGCCGAGGTGTTGTAACCGTTGATCGCCTTCAGATGCAGGTCCGTCAGCCCCATCAGACTCAAGGACATGTACCTGCTTTCGCTGTGACGCGCCAAGAATGGCTGCAACGATGACGTCACGGCCTTAACATCCGCGCCAGGCTTAACCTTGAAATAGGTTTGAAGTGATTGGTTACCCCAATTCGTGAACATGCCGGGGTTCCCGACCCAATCGCTTTCGGTCAGGACGACCAGATAACCGATCTTGAGGTTCGAGTTCGTGGGTAAATCTTTGATCACCGCGCTGACGCGTACGTCCTTCTCAAAGCGACCGGTCTTTAAGGTCAGCGTTTGGCCCAAGGGATTCGCATCACCAAAATACTTCCGCGCAATCGTTTCGGACATGACGATAGCCGACGGATCTTTTAACGCGTCGGCCTTGTTGCCTGCGACAAATGGCAAATCAAAAACATCGAAGAATGTGGGATCAACGAAAGTACCGCGTTCATAGAACAGCTTGTCGTCACGTTTCAGTGTCGGCGTTGTCGACAAGGCCCTGACGCCGGTTTCCAAAACATCAGCGTAGTCGGTCAGGAGCGGCTTCAGAGATACACCGGCCGAGCCGGTTGTGAACAATGTGGCGCGGCCCGGAAAATCGTAACGCACATGCAGACGGTAAATGCGCTCGGCATCGGGAATCCAGCGGTCGTAGGACAGTTCATCGCGCACGACCAGCAGGATCAGGATGCAGCTGGCCAGGCCGACCGCCAACCCGATGACGTTGATGAACGAGTAAAGCTTGTGCCGCGCAAACCCGCGCAAAGCCACCGTAAGGTAGTTTTTCAGCATGGCCGCCTCGCGTTTTTAAGGAAACCACTTCGGTTTGTAGACAGGCTCGCTCTCGACCACTTTTTTCACGGTACCAGCTTTGGGATTGGGCTTGCTCACCGCCCCCGCGACTTGCGCGGGGGCCTTTGGAACAACAACGCTTGCAGCAGACAAAGCCATGACGGACCTCATTCTTATACGTAAGGGTTTATTCGTAGCGGAGCGCGTGGATGGGGTTGGCACGGGCCACACGCGCGGTGTGAACGGCAACTGTCGCCAGCGCGATTACCAACGCGCCTGTACCGGCCACGATGAACACGGTCGGCGTCAGCACAATACGCGCTTCAAAACCGTTCAACCAATCGCGCATCAGCCACCAGGCCGCAGGCCACGCCAACACGTTCGCCACCAGCACAGGCTTCGAGAAGTCCCACGCTAATATCCGCACGATGTCGGTAATGCGCGCGCCCAGCACCTTGCGGATGCCGATCTCCTTCGTACGACGCTCGGCCGTGAACGATGCCAAACCATAGAGACCGAGACAGGCGATGATCACCGCCAGGCCGGCAAAGGCCGCAAACATTTTTGCGCGGGCTTCTTCAGCATCGTACAGCGCCGACAGCTTGGCTTCGATGAACTCAGCGAAGAACGGCTGTGTCGGCACCAGATCGCGCCAGACTTTTGACGCCGAGTCACTAACCTGCTTCGGATCAGCGTTTTGGATACGCAGGTAGGCATAGTTGAAGCTCTTGTCGCGGTAGCGATACATCATGGGGCGGATTTCCGCACGCGCGTTGTCATACCGCACGTTTTCCACCACGCCCACGATCGTGACCAAAGCCATGCGATTGTCTTTATCGTCAACGCCAACCGCCATGCGCACTTGCATGCCAACAGCTTGAGCCGGATCCGTCAGCCCCAGAAGTTTTAAGCCGTCGCGGCTGATAACCACGTTACCGCCGCGCTCCACGATTTCTTTGGGCTCACCGGTCATGTCGTCGCCACCGAACTCACGCGACAGGCTGCGACCCGCGAGGACAGGGATTTCCATGACCTGAAAGAAATTGTAATCGACGGCAGCTTCGCCGATCACCAGCGGCTGCGGGCTTACCTTGCCGGGGATTTCGATCAAGGTGTTGCTCTCGTCGCCGTCGCCCGGAGATTCTTCACTGCGCGTGACTGCGATAACGCCAGGAACACGCGCGAATTCTTCGCGCAAGGCGTCAGAAGCACTTGCCGCGGCATCACGGCGCATTCCGCGCACCGCCAACAGGCCGGATTTATTAAAGCCCAAGTCCATGGTGCGTAAGTATTGCGTCTGGCTATAAACAACAGCCGTGCAGACAATGAGGCCGATGGAAATGGCGAATTGCAGCACCACCAGGCCCGTGCGCAGGCGGCCCGAGCCTTTGGTCGAAGCCGACTTGTTGGCCTTGAGAATACGCGCCGGCGAGAACTGCGAAAGGTAAAGGGCCGGATAAATTCCGCCCACGACCCCCACCAGCGTCACCAGAGCAATCATGCCCAGCCACAACGTGCCATCGGCGAACGACAACGCCAGTTCGCGGCCCAAGAAGGTGTTGTAGGCGGGCAAAGCCGCATACACCAACACCAGCGCCACTACCAAAGCCACGACAGCCAGCAGCACAGACTCACCCAGGAACTGCACCACCAACTGGCTGCGGCGTGCACCCAGCACTTTGCGCAGGGCCACTTCGCGGGCGCGCAAACTGGCGCGGGCCGTCGCAAGGTTTGTGAAGTTGATGCATGCAATCAGCAGGATCATCAGCGCAACAACCGAGAAGGTTGCGACCGCTTTGGCATCGCCTTGAGGTTTGAAACCACCAAGGCCTTTGGAGTTGAGATGCAAGTCGACCAGATTAACCAAGGTCAGTTCCAAGAAATCGGCGAGTTTGAAGTCGTTCCCGCCCACGGACATGTCCGGGACATTGCGTTTCTCGAAATCCGGGAGCGCACGGCGCATCGCATTCACATCTGCGCCGGGCTTAAGTTTGAGGTAGGTGCTGGCATTTACCGACGTCCAGCTCTGGAACATCCACGGCTGCTTCACCCAATCTTCCTCGACAATCTTGCCGACCATGCCGATCTTGAAGTGCGTGTTGCTGGGCAGGTCCTTGAACACGCCCGTCACCACCATGTCGCGGGTTCCGATACTGTTGGTGATCGTCAGCACCTGGCCCAAGGCCGTGCCGGTGCCGCCAAAGTACTTCTTGGCCACCGCTTCCGAGATCACCAACGAGGTCCCGTCTTTCAGCAGCGAACCATGCTCACCGGCCACAAAGG